>CAYSRI010000037.1:0-10352 GCA_964433405.1 uncultured archaeon
CAAGCTTTGTTATTTCCTCCTTATCTTTCTCGGTGATCTCGAATTCCTCGTATTCCTGCTGCAGCATCTCGATCGAGTTTCCTTCTATGAAAAGATCCATATGAGCGAGCATTTTTTGCTGAATTCCTCTGGGCTTTGCCCTGACTATGCCGTTTACAATAATCCTGTCTCCGGGATTAACAAAACCCGCTAGATCTCCTTCGAGGATCACGTCAATGCTCTGGGGCTGTTCTCCACCCCTGAGGTTTTCTGGAAACTCCTGAATTTTCACCCTCTGACTGTCTACAGAAATACTTTTCTCCGGAATAAATTGAAACCTCTTGCTACCGCAACGGCATTCATAGGGATACTTTAGAGTTGAATCCTCCTGGGAGACGTAAAGGATATTTCTGCAATTGATGCACCTAAATGCCGCGGAAGTAACCTTGGGGCGAACTTCGGTAACCTTTCGGACTATTCCTTCGATTGCAACAAATTTCGAAATATGGGTGCTCCTCAGATTACGGATCAGGATTTTTCTGGTGGATGGCAAACAGTAAAATCGCGGCTTTACACCCTCGAGGGAAATGCCGTAAATGTTCATGGAAGAGGCGAGCCCTTTCTCAGCATGGGTTATAACCTCATCGGGATACTCTATGAGTTCCTCAGCCAGCCTTCCTTCCTGAAAAACGGAAAGATGTTGAATAAAGTTTATGTATATCGCCCTTTTATCCTCACCACTCTTTATTCGGAATGCAAGGTTGTTGAGCTGTTCAGAATAGTATTTTTCAAAAAACTCCGCCCACATCTCGGGACAGCTAATCATCAGAAAAAGTCTTCAAAAAGCTTATAAAATTTTAGCAAAGCAGTATTAGTGATGAATATCCAGATAAAATCGATAAAAGCTATTTACGAAGATTCAGGAAGCAACGCGGTCGTTCTTTGCCCTCCGCATCCCCTGATGGGTGGGAGCAGATTCGATGAAAGGCTTGAGAGGATTTCTCATAGATTGTCCGTGCTGGGCATTTCAAGCCTGAGGTTCGATTACAGAGAATACAGAAAGGGATTAGGAGAAGTTGAGGATGCAAAAACATGTCTGGAATTTTTAAAGAATAGGCACAGGAAAGTTGCCATTCTAGGCTACTCTTTCGGCAGCGTTGTTGCATCGAATGTCGCCGATCTTTGCGATCTGGCCGTCTACATTTCACCTCTACCCTCAATAGACTCCATAGAGTTCAGGGATTCCAGAATTCCCAAGTTCTTTGTCATTGCCCGTCGCGATCAGTTCGTACCATTTTCTGAAAGCCTTGAAATTTACTCAAAGGCAAGTGAGCCAAAGGATTTTATTATACTGGACACCGACCACTTCTACTTTGGAAAATTCGACTTACTGGCAGAAAAAGTCTGCGAATTCGTTCAAAGGCAATTTTACCTCCTAGAGAAAAGATAGAATCTGATACTTCAGACGCAAAATTTATCAATTATTTTTCAATATTTTACTGGATGAGGATTCTCGCCTTCGATATTGGCACAACTTCAATAAAGGCTGCATTAATTGATGAAAACTTTGAAATCCTGAGTCTGGTGACAAAAAATGCGAAAATAGATTTTCCAAAAAGTGGCTGGGCTGAAATCGATCTTGAAAGTTTATGGGATGACTTATGCGAGCTTTCGGGAAAACTTGAGAAAGTGGATTTCGTGGATGCATTAATTTTTGCCCCGCATATGGCCGGTGTTGTTCCAGTTGACGATGAAGGGAACGCGCTGATGAAGGCAATGATATGGCTCGACGAGAGGGCTGCCGGATATCCTAAAGACCTCTTCTCCGGAATCCTCAAATACTCCGGATACAATTTACCAAAACTCCTGAAATTTTTACGTATAACCGGTGGAGCGCCGAGCAAAACTGGAAAGGATCCAGTTTCGAAGATCCTTTGGCTTAGGGACAATGAACCCGATATTTTTTCCAAAACTGCAAAGATACTGGACATAAAGAGTTACCTTATTGGTAGGTGCTGCAGCGTTTTCGTGACAAGCCCTGATGAGGCGACGCTTACATGGCTTGCAGACACACGCGGAGGGATTGCAAGGTGGAGCGAAAGCCTTTTGAAAAATTACGACCTCAATCCACATCTTTTCCCAGAAATAAGGGATTCGGCCTCAGTGGCAGGGGAAATGACAGGCAATGCCTGTAAGGATTTTGGAATAAAGGCCAGGGTAATCGTCGGAGCGGGAGATTTGGCCTCTGCAGCAGTTGGCAGTGGAGCAGTGAAAGATGGAGAAGCGCATATTTATGCTGGAACCAGCGACTGGGTTGCAGCCCATATAGGAAAGAGAATTGTTGACGTTCCGCACTACATAGGCTGTCTTCTGAGTGCGATTCATCGGAAATACCTTTTAATCGCCGAACAGGAAATCGCTGGCGGAGCCATAGAATGGGCTATGAAAAATCTTGGTATAGAGAGCTACGAGGAGGTTGAGAGGATCCTGAAAAAAGGGAACATTCTCTTCCTTCCATGGATGTGCGGTGAAAGGTCGCCAGTAGATAACCCATCCCTCCGGGGCTCCATTCTGAATCTGGGTCTTGATAACGACAGGGGAGAAGTCCTGAATTCCGTCATGGAGGGGATTGCTCTGAACATAAAATGGGCCTTCTTACATTTCGAAAAACATGCTGGAAGACAGGAGTCGATCCGAGCCATTGGAGGCTGCATGCTCTTTGACAAGTTCTGCCAGATGCTTGCGGATGCGACAAACAGACCGATTTTGAGACTTAAAGAGCCGAAATACGCGGGTCTAAGGGGTGCTGCAGCGATATCGATTGTGGCACTGCAACGCGAGAGCTTTGAAAACGTTACAAAGAAGTTCAAAGTCGAAAAAACCTTCAAACCATCCGACAGGGAGAGATATGACAGGCTTTTCAAGCTATTCGTTAAAAGCTATAAAGGTTTAAAAAATGTTTATAAATCCCTGAATTCAGAGGTTCCTGAGGCTATCGGAAGATGTAATCGTTAACAAAGTTCAAGAGCATCTCCTCAACCAGATCGGGATCCATGGTATGGATCAATTCATTCACAATTTCGAGATCGGGGAGCTTGCCTTTCTCGGCCTTAAGCGAGGAAATGAGCTCCAAAACTCTGCTTTCCTCGAGTTCAACCGGTTTTCCTGCTCTTTCCGAGCATTCTCCGAGATCCTTCAGAAATTGATCGACAACCTGTTCGTGGTATGGATTCACAGTCAGATGAATCGATTTCGGAAATCCGAGCTTCTTTGAACCAGGCTGAGCCTGAATATACCATCCTCTGTCTGCCATCAGTTTTGACAGCTCAAATACGTTAATTTCGCAAGAAGTGAAGGATATTATACCAGCCTCCGGAATTCCCAGCACTTCAAATCCCCTATCCTTCAGATAGCTTTCTATTCTCTTTCTGGCCCTTAAAACCTTCTCTGAAAGCCTTAGGTAGCCCTCTTCGCCGAGATGGTGCATCACGGCATAGGAAGCGGCCAGAGTCCCTGCGGACCTGGTTGACAGCACAGCGGTGTTGACCATCGGGTACCCGGGCCAGCTCGCGTTTACAAATATATGTCCCCTTCTAAGCTCCGGATTCCTGTATAGAATTACAGAAGCCCCTCTGGGAGCGTATCCGTACTTGTGAAGGTCAGCAGATATGGAAAAAACACCGTCTATGCTGAAATCGAAATTCGTAATATTCTCGCCCAGCTTTTTCAGAAATGGCAGAATGAATCCTCCCATACAGGCATCAACATGCAGCCAAACTTTTCCCCCCGTGACTTCGGCAATGCTTTTTACGTCGTCCACGCAGCCGAACGGATAGTTGGGGGCTGAACATACAACAATAGCAGTTTTATCGTTTATTGCCTCAGCTATTCCATCCGGATCTGCCCTGAATTTTTCATCAACCCGTGTTCTTACAACTTTCAGACCGAGATAGTTTGCTGCCTTTATAAATGCCGGATGCGCTGTTAATGGTAAAACTATCTCCGGAACGCCGTCTTTTTCCTTTCTGAACTTCTCCCTTGCAGCCTTAACTGCCAGCATTATGCTTTCAGTCCCGCCATAAGTAAAATTCCCAACAGTGTTCTCGTCTCCTCCCAGCAGAGAAGCGGTAATTGCAACGATTTCGTTTTCCATAGTCAGAATGCTCGGATATATCGTGAAGTCGAGCATCGTTTTGTCCATGAACATCAAATAAGCCTTTCTAGCAACCTCCAGTAGACCAAAAAGTCTGGCATTGTATACGTGCCCGAATAATTTACCGCTATGCGGATCTAGATCTTTTTCGGCTATTTTTTCAAGCCTTCTCAGTATTTCGGGGTCTCCAGAAACGGGTAGCTTTTTCATAAGCCTATTCAGGCAGTTAAATATATAAGGATTTTTTGAGATCTTATTACATACAAAATTGTCACAATCGATTTCACTTTTTTGAGATTATCTGCATAAAGTCCGATTCTGAACCCATTAGAAGAAATTACAATAAACCGCTGCATTACGTTAACGAAAAAATTTTGAAAAGCTGAATTAAGTTAACGAAAAATTTTTAAAATATTTTAACCTTTAATTTCTATGGCAGTGGTATACCCTTCATTAGAGTGGATTGAAGAGATTCTTAAAAAAGTCAACAGCGATGAAGAACTAAAAAGAGTTGCAAAAAACTGGGAGGGAGACATCCTCTGCAGAATTGAGGTGGATGAAGAAGCGTTGAAGGACTTCAGAGATCCAAAAAAGCTTGCGGGTTTTATTGCAATGCTTTCCACAATTCCGGTAGAAAAGTGGAGCAAGTTTAAGGGTACGAAGGAAGAAAAATTCCTGAACAAACTTGGAATAGAGCTGGATCCAAGCAAGCTGGATGTTTCCAAGCTCAATGCAGAAGAGCTGGCAAAAAAGGTTGCCGATGTTAAACTGGAAGATATTAAGGGTTCAGCAATATATGTTTGGTTGGACCTATGGCATGGTGAACTGAGAAATGTGGAGTTTGCAGCTCCTGGAGAGTACAACAATGCGAAATTCAAGCTTTTTGGCACTCACGGAGTTTTCAAACAGCTCATAACTGGAAAGGCAGACCCGATAACCTTGGTTGTAAGCGGAAAGATGAAGCTTCAGGGAGACGTGGGATACATGATGCGAAACATGCCCGCAATGAGAAGGTTCATGGAGCTAATGGCTTCGGTTCCAATCGAGTAGAGGTGGTTTGATGGATTTCGAATTCTCACAGGAACACAGGATATTCAAAAGTTCTTTAAAGGAATTTCTGGAAAAGGAAATTGCACCAATAGTCGACGAGAAGGAAAAAAGGGGAGGACTGACAAAAGAAGAAGCTCTGGAACTGTATGCAAAGTTCAGGAAAATTGGAATTGGCTACGACCCTGAGAGTATATCAGTTTACTTCGAGGACCCATTCTATTATGGCATTGCAAGCGAGGAAATTAGCAGAGTTTGGGCAAGTCTTAACGTCGTAATAGGGATGTCTTTTCCTGTGGTCTTCGTTAATCTGGCTTCTGATCAGACAAGAGATGCCCTAGAAAAAAAGCTCGAAAAGAATCAGGTAATTGGCTGTCTGGCAGTTACAGAACCCGAAGCCGGAAGCGATACATCAACTCTTAAGACAACCGCAGTACTTGAAGGGGATGAATACGTCTTAAATGGTACCAAGACCTGGATAAGCAACGCACCGATTGCTGACGTGGCTCTGGTGGCGGCGACTGTAAAGGATACGGGAACCCAGGAAATGTTCCTAGTTGATAGAATCAACTCGCCTTTTGAGACAAGTGAACTGCACAAGATAGGCTGGAAATGTGCACCGACTGGTGAGATATACCTGAAAAACTGCAGGGTTCCGAAAGAGAATGCGTTGACAAACATGATTGCAAAATCCCTGGCAGGAGAAACCAGAATACCGATCCACGAGGGGATAGCAAAACTATTTGGTTACATGTCACCCCTGAATGCAATATTCTGCATGATGCGTGCTGGAATGGCCCTAATGGCTACAGGAATATCTCAGGCCTGTCTTGATGCCTCGATAAGCTACGCTAAGCAGAGAAAGCAGTTCGGAAAACCCATAGGGAGATTCCAGCTCATTCAGGATATGCTTTTCAAGATGACAGCAATAACAGAGTCTTCCAGGCTTCTGTCCTACAAGGCCCTCTACCTTGTAACAAAAGGAGATCCGCATGCAAGACTCATGTCCTCGCTCGCAAAGGGCTATGCCTGCGAGGGATCGGTGAAGGTGGCATACAATGCAATTCAGATCCACGGCGGGCTGGGGCTGAGCGATGAGTATCCGATAGAGAGGTACTTCAGAGATGCAAGAATGATGACAATACCTGACGGAACAACAGAGATCCAGAAACTTATAGTCGGAAGAGAACTGCTTGGACACGGTTTCTCAGCATATGTATAGGTGGATCAACAGCTACAGGGTACTGGGGCTTAGGGAAAGCATCGAATTTCCAGAAATACCCATCTTTAAATTTCTTGAGGATTCCGCGAGGGATTTTCCTGAAAATACTGCATGCTCGTTCAAAGATTCCGAATACAAATATTCTCAGATCCTGGATTTCGTAAACAGACTCAGCAACCGCATTTCTGCAAGGATAGGGAAGGGAGATAGAGTGCTATTAAACCTTCCAAACTGCCCTGAATTTCTGATCTCGGAAATGGCTGTATTAAAAACTGGCGGAATCTGCGCGATAACAAATCCACTTCAGGGAAAATCGGAAGTTAACCGATGCATTGAAAAGGTTAAACCGAAGCTTGTCATTTCCACAGAAGTCGTAAATGAAAGCGTTCCGCACATTCTGGTTGAGCATGAAAAAAGGGATGAATTCTGGACCACAATCCAAAATTCAGAGCCAAAAAGCAGTTGAGTCGAAATAGATCCGAAAAATGACGTTGCGGTGATACTGTTCACAGGAGGGGTTACAGGGATCCCGAAGGGCGTGATGCTGACCCATTACAACATTACGACAAATGTGTATCAGGTTCTTCCATGGATTCTTGGCGGAGCGGCCGACGCGTTCAAGGGATCCGCCGCTCTGCTTGCGCTGCCAGTTTCCCATTCCTACGGTCACTGGGCTCTTCAAACCGGAGTTTCTTGGGCGATGAATATAATCATGATTCCGAATCCCTCAGATTACGATGATATAGCGGAAAAGGTCAACAGGTACAAGCCTATTCTAACGGTTGGCGTTCCAAAGCAGTACATGAAACTTCTGTCCAAGAATGTTGATTTTACTTTGGCTATTTCAGGTTCTGCACCGCTACCAAAGGTTGTTGCTGAGAAATACATGCAAAAGAATCCGATTCCGATAATAGAGGGGTATGGGCTAACGGAAACATCCCCGGTGACTCACGTTAACATCTTTGCTATTGCGAAGTTCCTTGGCATGAATGTGGATCCGAAAATAGGCTCTATAGGTGTTCCAGTTGTTGGAACTGAGGCGATGATAATAAAAGATAACGGCCAGATTGCTGAAGTCGGGGAAGTTGGAGAGCTTTACGTTCGCGGTCCACAGGTAATGAAGGGTTACTGGGAGGCTGAGAGCCCTGTAAGAAATGGATGGCTCCCCACAGGCGATCTGGCATATATGGACGAAGAGGGATTTTTCTACATCGTCGGGAGATGCAAGGAGATGATAAACGTCTCGGGCTACAAGGTTTATCCGAGAGTTGTTGAAGAGGTTCTGCTCAAACATCCTGCTGTGGAGATGTGCGCTGTAATAGGTGTTCCTAGAAAGGATGGAACAGAAATCGTTAAGGCCTTTATAAAGATTAGAAAAGGTGAGAAGGTCGAAGTCGAAGAACTAAAAGAGTACTGTGCACGGGAACTTCCAAAATACGCAGTTCCAAGGGAGATAGAGATAAGAGAGAGCCTGCCAACGAATTATGTGCAGAAAATACTTAAAAGGTTACTGCTGGAGGAAGAATTGAGAAAGATGGTTTAGCTACTTCAATCGAATCGCAAAAAATAAATACATGAATAAATGCTGATAGACTATGAACTGGCTAACAGCATACAAACTGGCTATAAAAACCTTTATTTTCGGCATTGTTTGGTTCTTGGTCGGTCTGCTTCTTATTATTGCAGGGGTTCTATTCTTCTTCTCGGGTCTTGGATTGCTGGGCTTTATCGTGGCTTTGATAGGGCTTATTATATGCGCTACGGCTTTTTTGGCAGCTATTTTCAAGGTTTCTGATGGACTAATTAAAGAGAAGATACGACAGATGACGAAGAGCAGTGTGGTGTGGAACGTCGAAGAACTAAAGAGGGTTCCGATAATTGCCAGACTGCTGGGCGAAAAGAAAATAGCAAAAGCGGTCGAGATTAGAATTCCACTAGAATTAGGTTTTAATTACATTGCGAATGGAGAAAATGCAACGGAATGGAACCCAAACATCAGGGAAGCAAAAAGAATTGAAGGCGAATTCGGACCAACATCTGTCATGAAGTACGTCGTACAGATAGGCAAAAAGCAATACGAGTTTACAACGAAGGTGATAAAGTGGGATCCGCCAAAAATGTACGTGGATGTGGCGAAGTTCAAAACACGCCTGATAAGGAAATACGTCCATGAGGGAATTTTTAGCCCTACTCCAAATGGCTTCAGATACACCTTTGTACTTGACTTCAAATTAGGACCCCTAGGTCTGGGCTGGCTTACGACCAGGATTAAAGGAAAGGAGATAGAAGAGAGCATAGAGATAGCTTTAGAGAGACTTAAAAGAATTCTAGAGAAAAAATACGCTGAGGGCAAACTCTCTTAGATTTTAATTATTACATATTTATTTTATCCAAATCGTGACTTATACAGAGTTTCCAAAAATTCCTTCCACAGAGTATTTCGAGCTTACGCAAGGCATTTCTCTCTCCGCGGGCCTTGAACTCTCAGCCCCACATCCAAGATGGTGAGGGAGGCAATTTAGTCTCCTTACACCTACCATCTTCCCTGCTATATCTCCTTCCTTTGAAGGGAATTTAGAGGCGACAGTATGGTTCTTCTGAATTGCAGAAAATTAGTGAGATTGACAAAAAATGCGCCGACCGGGATTTGAACCCGGGGCAGGGGCTCGGCAAGCCCCTGTGTTAGACCAGGCTACACCATCGGCGCTTGAGTGACTCCTGATGTTTGGGTAGGTTTGCTCCTCGTATGGCATCAGTTGTTTTCGAAAGACTTCGACTCAAATATCCTGAGATTCCGCTATTCTGCGGGTTAGATTATGTATTTCCTGCACCTAAGCTCCTTTTCCCTTGCGCTTCGGGAACGTCCCTGTTTTATTTCACTTCAAAGTTATTTAAATTTTTCTGAAATCCAACCGGTCGGAAAACGCTGTGAACTACCCTCAATCACGCCTACTGCCCATCTTCCCTGCTGTCGGAAAAGTGCTTAGAGGGCAAAGGTAAGTTAAATCAATCAAAAAATAGACTAGATGAACAACACAAATGGAAGATAATGACTTCGGAGTGCAGCCTATCTAAGAAGAGCACCAAACTTTCTTGCGAGACCTATCTTTTTAATCTTCAGCTTTCCAGAGAGCATTAATCTCATCTGTTTCAGTATTCCTGCATTTGAAAGAATTGTAAGTGTATCATAGTCTGGTACCGAGATCATTCCAAAGTCCTTTTCAGGTTTTTCGCTGGTGACCTTTATTTTCTCTCCTTCAAATTCCACTGTAGCGCCAACGTTCATGTTTCTGATCTCTATGTAAAGTTTTCCCCGCATATTTTTGGCAATTTCTGCCTTCCCGGGTTCCTTTATTTTTTGTTCTAGTAATTGTCCAATTATGTTAGCAAAGCCTTCTTCTGGATAACTAACCGGAATCATGAACAAAATTCGTGAATAATTTATAAGTTTTTTTGCTTCACAAAACAGTTAAATATTTCATTATTAAAAATAGTAATTGATAAATAACAATAGAAAGGCTTTGGCCATGAGGAATGTTCTCAGAGGAACCCCTAAGGACTGAGCTTGATGAACCTCAAGATCTTCGTATGCTTATCAATGCCTATGGTTGAACTCTTCAAAACAAAAAGACAAAATTTTAAAGCAAGGAATACAAAAAGAAACATGCTCAGCAAGTTCAAGCTCTCAGTTACGAAAAAACTGACCCCTGTTGGTAATTTGATAGGAAAGAAGCTTTCACCCAACCAGCTCACTTTAATAGGTCTGAGTTTAGGTATTTTAGCTTTATTTTTTATATTAAATGGAAAAATAATTTATGGCGCAATTTTTACCCTCTTCAGCGGTATCTTTGATTTGCTAGATGGATTAGTTGCAAGGACCCAGAGAATGGAAACGAAGTTTGGAGGTTTTCTCGATTCCGTTGTTGATAGATACGTTGACGTACTGATCTT
>CAYSRI010000037.1:10522-11276 GCA_964433405.1 uncultured archaeon
AATCCTATTTTTAGCCATGATATCCGGCTACATATACGAAGGGGTACTGCTCATAGCGGTGCTAGGCCATATAACCGCAGTTCAGAGAATTATATATACGTTCCAGAAGTCCAGAAGTATCCAATGAGAAACTGGAAGAAGTAATAAATTTTTTATGTTTTTCTTTTGAACTGGAGGTTGTATAGGTCCTCTAAACGCTTAATTGTATCTGCTTCGCTCACATCCTTGTCATCTCTCAACCTGATAAACCTCGGGAATCTTAAAGCATACCCGCTCTCGTATTTAGGACTTTTCTGAATCTCCTGATAAGCCACCTCAAAAACGTATTTCGGTATGAACTTAACAATCTTCCCCTCATGGGCGACTATAATCTGCTTGAAGAGCTCTGTAAGTTCCTCAAGATCTTCATCTGTAAACCCTGTCGCAACCCTTCCGACTCTTAGGAGGTTACCAGTGGTTTCGTCAACACACGCAAGCTCATAAGAGCTAATTAGGTGACTTCTTTTTCCTTCGCCCCATTCTCCCCCGATCACGACAAGATCCAGAGTTTCCATGACATATTTAAGCTTGAGCCAGTGCTTTCCCCTTTTTCCAGGAATGTAGGGTGAATTTGGATTCTTTAGCATCACACCTTCGTGTCCTGCATTTATGGCTTCGTTGAAGATTTTTTCAATATCCTCCTTGTTTCTGGTCCTCACCTGATTTGCTATCTTTATTCTTTCCGACTCTGAAATCACAGACTCAAGAATCTTTC
>CAYSRI010000038.1:0-5353 GCA_964433405.1 uncultured archaeon
TAATATCTCTCTCCTTATTGGGTGATTTACTGCCCGATGATAGCGATGATGGTATTCCCTGCTCTTTTCGATGCTCCCAGAATACTTTTCCCATTCCGACACGGGAAAAATTTTGCTGTAGAAATTATTAATCTTTCGTCTAATTTACACAACTGAAAGCCTTGCCTTCTAGAGCGGGGAAGAGGTAAATTCTTTACAACTTGAAATCTTAATGAAAATGAATCTCGATGTTTTTAATTCCAAAAGAGCGCAAAATATTTTAATTTATTTGATCAACAATTTTTCATGCTTGAAGGCAGCGATATTGAAAAAATAAATCGTGCAGCGGAGATATTGGCAAAATCGAAATACGCCATCGTTTTCACAGGGGCAGGAATTTCTGCTGAAAGTGGAATCCCAACTTTTCGCGGAGAGGATGGACTGTGGAAGAAATACGATCCAGAAGAAGTGGCCTCAATTCAAGGATTTAGAAGAAACCCAAGAGCTTTTTGGGAGTTCTCGATGGAACTAATGAAAAAAACCACTGCTGAACCGAATCCAGCCCATTATGCAATAGCTGAGCTAGAGAAAATGGGAATCGTTAAGGCAGTCATTACTCAAAATATAGACATGCTTCATCAAAGGGCAGGCAGCAGGAAGGTTTACGAGCTTCACGGAAGCATAGAAAAACTGAAATGCCTAGATTGCAGAGAGGAGTACACTTGGGAGGATTTTACCGACCTAATACAAAATAGCGAAGTACCCAGATGCAAAGTCTGTGGAAGTTGGTACGTGAAACCGAAAGTCGTTCTTTTCGGCGAGCCCTTACCGTCAACGGTGCTATATCAGGCAATAGAAGAGTCTAGGAGAGCGGATGCTTTTCTTGTTGTGGGCTCTAGTCTTGTAGTTTATCCAGCCGCAGAACTCCCCTACATTGCGAAAAGCAACGGGGCAAAGATGATAATCGTTAACGAGGAATCCACAATTGCAGATAGCATCTTCGACGTTGTTATCCACGGAAAAGCAGGTGTAATACTGCCCAAGATTGTTGAAAAGGTTAAGGAAATTAGTAGCTCAATGAGTTAGACTTTTTAAAGTTACTAGATTGATGTTAGGAGTAGGGTTTTCGTATGTTCACTCCCGAAAGCCCCTCCCTTAATAGGAGGAGGGGGATGAAAGATACTGGACCGGAACCGTCAATAAAAAGTTAAAGTTTATATACTAAATCGCATTACTATCTCTTGCGATGATGATTACTCCCGCCACTGAGTTAGTGATGAGTATTACGCTATCTGAGCCTCTCTCAACTTAAAAGCTTCAGTAGTATTGCCTTTTGCATATGCAGTCTGTTTTCCGCCTGATCATAGATAACAGAGTTCTTGCTCTCAATTACATCATCTGTAATCTCTTCCCCCCTATGCACGGGCATGCAGTGCATCACTATTGCATCATCCTTAGCATATTTCATAAGTTCTCTTGATATTTCATAGCCTTTGAAGGCTTTCAATCTCGCCTCTCTTTCAGCTTCTTGTCCCATAGATACCCAAACGTCTGTATAAAGAACATCAGCATTCTCTACAGCCTTCTTGGGATCCCTTTCAAGCTTTATTTTGCCTCCAAGCTCAAGGGCCTTGGGCAGCACAGACGGTTCGTAACCTGTAGGGCATGAAACTACTATCTCAAGCCCCAGAATCGCTGAGAGCAAAATTAAAGAGTTGCAAACGTTGTTTCCATCTCCCAGCCAGGTTATCCTTGCATTTAGCCCCTTATGCTCGTAAATTGTAAGGAGATCCGAAAGAACCTGGCATGGATGCTCCAGATTACTCAGACCGTTTATCACCGGTATCGAGGAGAATTTTGCCAATTCTTCGACTGTGCCATGCTTCCTCGCCCTTATCATGATTCCGTGAACATATCTGCTCATAACTCTTGCAGTATCCTTTATGGGTTCCCCTCTTCCAAGCTGAAGATCGTTCCAGTTCAGGTAAAGCGCGTTACCTCCGAGTTCAAGCATTGCAACTTCAAACGAAATCCTTGTTCTGGTCGAAGGGAGCTCAAAAATCATTGCAAGTGTTTTGTTCTTCAGCTTCTCTTGAAATATTCCCTTTTTTCTGTCCTCCTTAAGCCTAGCTGCTGTCTCTAGTAGTTCTAGGATCTCCTGTTTGCTAAGATCTGCAATGGAGATCAGATGTCTCATAGATGCAATTATCCAATCGATAATTAAACTTTCTGAAAGCTTCTGGAACTCATTAATTGGTCAACTATCCAACGCTGAAGCTGGGAGGCCTATGCGTTAAGTCAAAGTCTCATCTGCAGATCTCATTAACCTGAAAGTTATATCCACACAGATCTTAAGATTCCTTTCGGAAGTCATTCCGTATTTCATGAGCCTAAAATCTATTCCCTCAACCGAAAGTTCTGGAAAAGACAAATTAGGTGTAACTCACAACATTTTTAATCTCAATGTCCGTAATCTCGGAGGAGGCACATCCTGGATGCGCTAATCACAACACTTCAAATTATTTCGATCTCGGGGCAGATATTTGCAATCCTAAACCCAATTGGAGTTATTCCTACTTTCCTATCGTTAACTCAAGATATGGACCCAGATAAAAGGCATAGGGTGGTAAGACGGTCAATCCTCACCGTAATATTTTTAACTTTCTCAATGGCAGTAGGAGGGAGTTTAATCCTTGAATTCTTCAGAGTGAGTGTTTTCAGTCTTCAAATCGGTGGTGGAATCCTTTTAATGATCTTAGCAATAGACATGCTAAGCGGACTGCCGAGAACAAAGGGAGTGGAAGCCGCAGAAGAGATTGCAATAGTTCCAATTGCTACTCCACTTCTCGTTGGTCCTGGAACGATAACCACTGTGATCGTGCTATCGAAGACTGTTCCGATGGTATATTTATTAGCCAGCATTTTAATCGTCGCCTTCCTAGCATATCTATTGCTCAGATACTCCGAAGTTCTGACAGAAATCCTCGGAATAAATGGAATAAGAGCTATAAGCAGATTTATGGCAATAATAATCGCTGCATTCGCAGCCCAACTGCTTTATGGAGGTTTTACTGGATGGCTAACCTCCTGGGGGCTTATTTAAATCTAAATATAATATGCCGAGGGCGGGATTTGAACCCGCGACCTGCAGATTATGAGTCTGCCGCCCCAACCAGCTAGGCTACCTCGGCTTTATTTGCCCAGCCTCTATTACACACCTATCAATTCAATTGCTTGAGGTATTTAAAGCTTTAAGCTTCTGAGTACAAATCTGAAGTAAAAAATGTAGCTTTTCAAATAGTTTTAATAACTTATTCATTTCTACGAAGAAATTTTATATTCCACTCCTCAACTGCACTCATGGCTCGAAAACTTGAAAAAAGATCTGCAAGGATCCTAGCCTTAATACTTGCATTCATCATGCTCGGTTCGGTTTTTGCATACATGTTTCCTAGGTCGACTCCTGAAAAAAGGGATGTTCCCGAAAATACGTCTTTTTACTATTTTAACCTTACAGAACTCAAACTCTTATATAATAAGTTGGGTCCGAAG
Source organism: uncultured archaeon (assembly GCA_964433405.1). Taxonomy (GTDB): domain Archaea; phylum Halobacteriota; class Archaeoglobi; order Archaeoglobales; family Archaeoglobaceae; genus WYZ-LMO2. Next base: position 3,532 of record CAYSRI010000038.1, read on the forward strand.
GATCCCCTTGTGAATTTTACCGGATTAGAGGCAACCCATGCTCTTCATTCGAACTATCTGAATGCAAGAATCGTGCAATTCGATTCCAATTCGATACGAGAGTTTATTCTTGCCGAATACGGATACTATCAGATATACTTCATAAATGAGAACGATTCTAAAGTTTACTTTGCAAAAGATACCGAGTACAGCATCGGAAACTACACCATCCAGGTATCGAAGTATGGCGTTGCGATGCTCGACGAAATCTCCCCACTTGTTATCGGCTATTACCCGCTCGTAATTGAAGTCGCTAAGAATTTGAATGAAAACAGGAAAACGGAATGTAGCAGCTACATTTCGAGGCTTAATAGCACCTTTGTTAATGCCTTCTCTATATGTGGAAAAATGACTGGAGAAATATTCAAGCTGAATCAGACAAATGAAAGCATAGTTGATTTCTTCTTCCAGGGATTCAGATACAATTTCACTTCTCAGCAATACGAAAAAGTCTGGGGAGTGCACTTTACACAGAACTATTTCTTCGCAGAATTAAACGAAACCGAGAAGGATTTCGATTACTACTATTTCGAGAACTTCGATGATGGCTTCAGCATTGCAGTAATGGGAGATAAAAACTTTAGGAAAGTGCTTGATGCAAGAGCTCAAATTATGGGGTTCATAATAAAGGAGGTAGAGGTCCCCCACGAAGAATGAGGGTTCCAAAAGGAAAAACGGTCCTCGTAAAGGGAATTGCCTCCATAAAGGGTGAATGCGAGGTACTTGGAGCAAGGCTTAATTTTTTTGAAAGCGAAAAATTTGTTCCAATATTCTGCGTCGAAGACTGCGAAATCGATATAAACGGCGAATTCAGAATTCTTGATGGACCAACGATCCCAGAAAGCTGGGAAAAACTTGCAAAAATGGAGTGGGAAACCATCTTCCTTTACGGAGGAGTTGACAGCGGAAAAAGCACTCTCGCCGCATATCTGGCAAACAAGATTGGCGGGGCCTACGTGCTCGATCTCGATATCGGCCAAGCAGATATAGCCAATCCAGGAGCAATGGGCTACGGATTCGCCAAGAATGTCGTAAGTCTGAGCAAGGTTTCTATGATCAATGGCTTTTTCGTTGGAAGCGTTACACCACAGGGCAGAGAGGCAAAATGTCTACGAGGGGTTGCAAGACTCTGGAGGGAGCTAAGGAAGCTTGATGGAAGAAAAATAGTCGATACGACTGGATGGATTAAGGGGAGAAGGGCCAAAGAGTATAAACTCGCAAAGCTTGAGATTATTGACCCAGATCTGATCGCCTCATTCGAAGGTAAGCCTTTTGACTGGAAAACTTTTGAGGTTGAAAAAGGATACGTGATTAGGAGGGATAAAAACGACAGGGCCAAGGCAAGGTTTGAATCCTACTGGAAGTTTCTACGTGGAGCAAGGACTCTTGAGTTGGAAAGAGAGAGAATTAAGATGAAGCCTGATTTTTTCAGAGGAAAAGACGTTACTCAGTTTATCGAAAGCGTTTTGGGGATCAAAGTTGTTTTTGCTAAGCTTGGGGAAGACCATCTCACTATTTGCACTAAGGAGGACTGCAATCCCGATTACATAATCCTAAAAGAGCTAAAAGAGCTCTATGAAGTTGATGACATCTTTCTTTTTTCAGAAAATGAGGCCAGAAATTTCGTCGCTGGGTTGTACAGGGGGACGAAATACTTGGGAATCGGTCTGATAAAGAGTATTAATGATCGTATTTCGCTTGAATCCGCGCAATCCGAGTTCGATACAATCGAAATTGGAGAGATTAGGCTTGATGAGGGAAGAGAGTGTTTTATAAAGAGGTT
>CAYSRI010000038.1:5363-6478 GCA_964433405.1 uncultured archaeon
ATAAGACACGGAAGAATTAAATAAATTGCCAGCAACGGTGCTCGATGAATCAAATAGAACTCAAGACTAAGAAAAAAGAAGAAATTTTGGACATAACTGCCGAAGTAGAAAGATTTATTGAAGAGAGTGGAACCGCTCTTATCTACACTCCGCATACTACTGCTTCAGTAATACTCAATGAGGCTGAAAGCGGATTACTTCAGGACATCTTAAGTGCTCTAGAGCGTATTGTACCATATAACGCGCAATACAGACACAACGATATCGATAACAACGCCACAGCCCACATAAAGGCATCAATACTAGGAAATGCGGTTGTTGTACCATTTGAAAACGGAAAACTTCAACTTGGAACCTGGCAAAGGGTGCTGTTTGTTGAATTTGACGGGCCGAGAACGAGGAGAGTTTTTGTTAAAGAGCTATGAGGGACAAGAGAGATCATTACTACTGGGAAGCGAAGAAACTGGGGTACCGGAGCAGGGCTGCATTCAAACTTAAGCAGATGAATCGTGATTTCCGGCTGATCCGAAAAGGCGATATAGTGCTCGATCTTGGCGCATCCCCGGGTGGATGGAGTCAAGTAGCGGTGGAACTAGGAGCAAAAGTCGTTGCGGTCGACATAAACCCAATGGATATACTCGAGGGTGTGGAATTCATTCAGGCAGACATAACCGATGAATCGTTAATCGACAAGTTACTGGAAATCAGCGACCATTACGATGTAGTTATGAGCGATGCGTCACCAAAAATCAGTGGAATATGGACTGTCGATCACCTGCGTTCTGTTGATTTGGCCAAAGCTAGTTTCAGAATTGCACAGCAGGTTTTAAAGCTAGGAGGTAATTTTTTGGTCAAAGTCTTTCAAGGAGAGGAGATACAGAACTTCTATAACGAACTTAAGCCCTACTTCGGCTTCAAAAAATTTCACAGCCCCAAAGCATCGAGAAAGAGTAGCGCAGAGATATATTTTATAGGGAAGGGTTTCAAGGGCTTAAGGTAGATTTTAAGATTTCCTTTCCGTGCCCAGGAAATGCCTTTTCCCAGTCCATCCTCAAAAATTCGCTAATGGATTTCTTGTAGGTTTCGTAATCGCTACAAAAACTCTTTAAAGATTT
>CAYSRI010000038.1:6488-11220 GCA_964433405.1 uncultured archaeon
ATTTTTTTCCACCGTTTCTTAGCAGATCTCCGCAATACGCAAACTTGTCTTTGAAAATGCATACGCTACCGGGAGTATGCCCTGGAAGGTGCACGATTTTTAAGGATGTTCTGAATTCAAAAATGCTTTTCACGTTCTCAGGTGTTTTGTAGCCGACAAATTTTTCAAATAACTTAGCCATTGCTCCCAAAATCCCACTAAAGTGGAACCCATTTTCTCCTAAAACGTATGGAATGTCTTCCGGGTGAACGTACACTGGGCATCCAAAGATTCTCTCCAGATCTCTTGCGCCAGCAACATGGTCAAAATGAGCATGCGTTATAAGAATCGCGTCTAATTCATCTATTTGCGAAGCCAATAGCTTTCCATCCGTTCCCGTGTCGATTAGAATTTTTCTTTCCCGATCTTCAATTAGATAAGCATTGCAACCCTTTGATTTGAGCCTCATAGCTCAAACTCCATAAGATCTTGGGCTATAATCACTTCGAAATCGAGAAATTCTAGAATTTTATCCTTCTGAGCCAGCGTCATTGGATATAGGTGAGTAAGATAAATTCTTTTAGCCTTGCAATAGCCTAAGCACTCCTTCAAATTCTCCGGAGTTGTGTGAAAGTCAGCCTCGTAACCAAAAGGGAGGGAAAGCTCGTGAATCATTACCTCGCACTCCGCAGCCATTAATTCGGGAAAAGCCTTTGTATCTCCGCTGATTGCCAAGATGTTATCAAAAACATAGGCCCTGCTTTCGATCGAATGAATTGTTGGTATGGTGCTCACGCCCAGATCTCCGATCCTGAAGCTGTTTTTTTCGCTTATTCTAAACCTCAGCTTTCCCCTCAGGTATGGGTAAGCGTTCAGCATGCTTTCCAAGAAATTCTTCGTTCCTTTTGGACCATAAATATCGATATCTCCGCCATCCATAAGCCATCTTGCTTTTAGAAGGTTCATAAGATCTCCATTATGGTCCAAATGGTTATGTGTAAGGCATACCACATCAATTTCTGTTGGATCAACTCCAACCGCTTCAAGTCTCAAAAGTGCTCCTGGACCGATATCCAGAAGTATCTTCACATCGCCTTCGATCAGTATAGAGCTCTGAGCCCTTTTCTCGCATGGAACGGAAACACCTGTACCAAGAAACGTGACCTTCATATTCTAATACCCAAAAAGTCTGCAAGCTTATCCAGAATCGGTGCAGATAGAATTTCCTCTCCCTTCAAAATTCTGAATCCTTCTCTGATCTTCAAACCCACGTTTTTCCCTAAGGCCTGATAACTCAAGGTTGCAAAGTCGGCGACAGCCTCTTCTGGTTTGGTGTGTTTCCTGAACTCGAAGGCCCACCACCTTCCATCCTCCAAGAACGGCTCAAAAATCCTCTCCTTTGAAATAAAGTTCTTTGAGTTCTCGTAATCCTCAAACACTGGGCCAAGTCTTCTCGTTATCCTCGAAAGTTCCTTAACCTGGCATTCAAACAATAGATAACATTTCTCTGAAGCGAAATAGGTAAAACGGAGGGGCATGAATCATTCCCTGCGGAGCATCTCGTATATCTTCCTTCCAGCTCTTTCGAGCTGTGGATAAAGGTTATCCTCAACTATGTCTGGCCTTTCGAACTCTAAAGCGAAGATCTCAGTCCCCCTGATATCCATGGCTTCCCTTATCGCATTATCCGACACCTTTCTCTCTTTTTGGATGAAAAAGTCGAGCGAAGGTCTTTCGAAGAAGAGCCTTGCCAAATGCACGAACTTTCCCAAGTTGTCTAAGCTTAAGTTTGCTGCAACGTTTCTTCTATCGTCCACTGGGTCAACAACAAAGAAAAACTCACCATGCCTCACCTCTCCCTTTTTCGGATCTAAAACTGTTCTTCTAGTCCAACTCCTTGCATTCCTTAGGCATTCGATAAAAGAGCCGTAGAAGACTATCAAAAGCTCGCAGAGATATCCCGAAAATCCTCTTACCTTATACTCAGCCCCATAAATCCCATTTGCTTTTAGAAAAAGCTTAAGCAGTCTGATATCGTTTTCCTTTCCTTTAACCCTCTCTTTAAGCCATTCATGATGGAACGGGGTTCTATCTACTGCAGATATTATCTTATCGGCACTCTCAACCTTGTAGCATGGAACTAGATCGAAATCAACTCCCAGAATCTTCCCATGAACGTAAGGATGTTCTGCATACCTTAGCTCGTATTTCTCAAAGACTTGCTTTCCGAGCTGAATTATTTTCTCCTCAAGCTCTTTTTTGGATAGCTCAGGAGAAAAGAGAATGAAGACGTCGATTTCAAGATTCCCCCTGATCCAAGTATTCCGGGCGTAGCTACCTACAAACAGAAATTCAAGATTGAACTGCTCAAGTCTTTTTCTCAGCTCTGACTCTGCCAATCTGGCTCTTTGAACTTCTTCCTCGCTTGGAACGGCAAGCTTTAATGCTTCTTTCAGAATTTCATCCATCTTTGCCACCGAAAACATAAACATCTTTATATACCGGCCCTGAAGGCTTCAAGATGCTTTGCTTTAGCCTGAAGTCTTTAACGAGCATTTCACCAAAATTCGCATCTTTGAAATCCTCCAAAAATTTTTGTAGCTCCGGAATCCTGTTTTTAATCCTCGCAACTGTGACATGAGCCTCGAATGATTTGTCCCTCTCGAAACCGAGCTTTTTCAACGCCAGATAGACATTCTCTGCAAGTCTTATCATCCTATCTTTTCCTTCCTCAATACCAACCCACAAAACCCTCGGATCGCCCCTGTTCGGGAATTTACCAACTCCCTTCAAGATTATTTTGAAAGGTTCGAATTCAACCTGCGATAGAGCAATCTGGATATCTCTCAGCTTTGCTTCCGGAACTTCCCCCAAAAACATCAAAGTAGTGTGCAAATTTTCTCTCTCAACAGTCTTCAAGCCTTTGAACTTCGAAAGCTGGCTGAGCAAAGGTGAAAGAGTTTCTCTGATTTTTTCGTCCATATCTACTGCCACGAAGAGTCTCATTTGTTCTGTTTACTCTTCCAAAGTTTAAAAAATTTTAGCCAAAATAAAGCGACATAAGATACAAGGTTGATACCAGAACTGCTACTCCTAAAACCTTTCGAATTCTCTCGAAGCTAATTTTCAGGTTCTTGCCAAAAAGCAAGATAACAACTACAGCAGTTGCAAGACCCAAAACATAGCATATAGACACCAAAAGTGGTTTTTCACTCAGAATCGCCTCGGAAACTGCAATTCCCAAAAAAGGGACAATGCAGGGAAGCCAAAGAAAGCCAAGAAAGAAACCGATAAGAAAGGATGGTAACCTCAGCCTAGCTAATCTGCTAAGTTTTAAGATTCTTCTCGAAAATTCAAGTTCCAGACGATCGCTTAGGAGATAAATGGAGAAAAAGATCAATAGAACAAATGCTAGAGATCTGAAGCCCGCTATGAGAATGGGTGTTAGGCTTAACAGGGATATGGATAGCATCAAGCCAGAAAAAAGGGCTATGGAGTCTTTTATTTTTAGTCTGGATCCTGCGAAAACAATCGGTAGCACTGGCAGAACACAAGGTGATAGAACGGAAACAACACCTAAAAAAAAGGCAAGTAATTCTTCGAACATGAAAAAATTGAAGTCTACCTTCTGTAGACTTCTCCAACATCCAGCTCAAGGCGTTCGCTTATTAAGTCGAGGATTTCACCAATCGCTGAAAGAAGCCTATTATAAGATTCAATGAACATCACAACACTTTCCCTTGCATTCAACTTGGATTGCAAATCTGTAAGCTCATTTAGGAGCTCATTATCAAAAACACCCGACATCTGCTTTGTTACAAAGTCCTGCTGTTTCTTCTGGAACTCCAAAATCATTGCCTGAGCTTCGCTATCTGCCTTCAGATTTTTCTCCATTTCAACGAAGTCCTTATATTCCTGCAGATTCATCAAAGCTTCTGCCAACGCTTCAGCCTTCTCTCTAACTTCCTCATCTATCATTAAACCACCTTTTCAAATTTCTGCTCATTAAGCTTCACACTATATTAAGCTTTCTATCGCAGCATTTCTAACACGGACGGTTGCAGCAAGGTGTAGACCGATGACGAGAGAAACAGAATAAGAACTATCGCCGAAATTATAGCGGAATTCCTCAAACTTAGCTCTCTAGCATTTTTAACCGCAAAGGTCCAGTATACTGCCTGCCAAATATAGAGAACCATCCCAAAAAGGACTGACGCAGTTGGAGCTTCGGCATTTCGCATTACGAACGACTCATAACTCAAGTAAAGAGTTATAGGAGAGGCCAGTATTGCTGGAATGTAGCTAAATGCTACGAATTTCATCAAAGTTGTGAATTTTCCCTTTCCTTTGAAAATAAATGATAGAAGATAAATTAATAAGGTGATCACAACCCAGCCAACGAAAACCGCCACGAAGGCGCCTCCTACGGTCGAAGCGTATATAATCGGCTTAATCATCTCTATTTGGGATTGCGATAAACCTTGCTCTTTCATAGCCTTCACAGCCAGTTCCGTAACTGTATCAGAAGACAAATGGGCCGTCAATGTCGCAATTATGGCCGAAACCAACACGATCAATACAGGTAACTTAAAACCAATGTTTTTCCGTTCCGAGAAAAACTTATCCGGATTCAACAACCAGTCCATATCTTGCGTCTCCAAATTTCTATATAAAGTTGTACCTCTTGTTTCCTATTTAAGGATTCTGGGTTAAGTAGAGATAAGCTGTAAATTATTACCTAACCCTTCCCTCT
>CAYSRI010000039.1:0-4922 GCA_964433405.1 uncultured archaeon
CGGGATTTCCAACATCATACCAGCTTCCGTTAAAGGGATACCCGTAGACCTCCTCCTTTTGGCAGAGATAGCTTATGAAGTCTCCAAGGTTGTCGCTCATTCTAGTGTTTTCAACGTATTCAAGGAGAATTTCAATTCCTCTTTTAGGAATCAGGTAGAGTCCTATGCCGATCAAGGTTGAAGGCGGCTTTTCAGGCTTTTCGTAGAACTTTACGATCCTTTCTCCTTCAAGTTCTGCAACTCCATATCTTCTGGCCAACTCGAAATCTCCGACGTCGTACAGAGCTACCAGTGGCCTTTTAATTTCCTCAAATTTTTTGTAGAAGTCCCTTATTGGGAATGAGAAAACATTATCGCCCGCAACTACTAGGATATCCTCCTTTATGCTTTTTGCAATTTCAGCCAGAGCTCTAACAGCACCTAGTTTTTCCTCCTCGCTTCTTGTGTTCTCAGCAACGATTTCGATCTTTTTCCCTTTGGACCATTCCCTGAAGTCTTCTTCGAACCTTTTGTTTGTTGACAGAATTATAGGGATATCAAAGTCTATTAACTTCTCATAAACGAAGTCTATTATCTTCTTGCTACCCAAAGGGAGTAGGGGCTTAGCTCTTGTCTTCGTTATTGGCCAGAGCCTTGTTGCATATCCCCCAGCCATTATAACTGCTTTCATTGCAAAAAATAAGGAAGTATGAAAATAAATAATTGTCGGAATTTTCGTAACATAGCCTACGGGGTTTTACAAAAAAATATTTGTGTCTTGGCTATGTGTAGCACAAAATTTAAATTCTTATTCTTTTAGAGTGGACACATGTTCGACGCGTGGACTTGCTTTCTTTTGGTAGTGGTGCTGAGCATCGTAATTACAGCAATAAGTCTGGCTTTTGCTAGGCCGGAGGGATAAAGATGCTTCCACAGCCGAGTAGCATGGACTTTATTTTTTCGGTAGTCTTTTTAGTTATTCTGCTCGGATTGAGCGTTGCGGTTGGCTTCATGTCTAAAAAGAAAAGTGAAACCTTCAACGCTTGGCTTACAGGAAGCAGGACATTTGGACCTGTGGTCACAGGTTTGGCACTGACAGCAACCTGGCTCAGCGGCTGGGCCTGTTTGGGCTTAATGGGGATCGTTTATTCCTTTGGATGGTCCGGAATGTGGCTTGCTGGAGTTTGGACGCTTGTTGGAATAATACCCACCGTTGCAATATTTGGGCCAAAGCTTAGAAACAGATTCGAGCAGATGAAGGCAACAACGGTTCCTCAGCTCGTTGGGACGATCTACAACAGCAGAGGTATAGCGGCCCTTGCATGCGTGATCTACGTAGTTCTTTTGCTCGTTTACTGCGTTGGGCAGTACAAGGCCGCAGCCACAGCATGGCACATAGTTACTGGCACCTCGTGGGAACTCTCCATATTGGTTTCTGCAATTGTAATGGCAGTTTATATGGCAGTTGGAGGATACACGGGCACCCAATGGGCGCTGGCAATTCAGGGAGTATTCATATTCTTTGCCTGCACCCTTCTAGGCGTACTGGCTCTCGCAATGGTGGGAGGTGTGGAAAATTTAAATCTGCTCTTGGCCCAGCAGGATCCGAAGCTGGTTGAACCTCTTAGACCTGATCTCGCGGCGAAGCCAAATCTTCAATTTGCCGCCGATCTCATTGGACTGACTGCCACTCTTGGTTTGTTTGTAACCATGGCGGTCGGATTCCCGCATAACGTAGCGCGCTTCATTGGACTCAGAAAGATCACCAGAAGGGATCTGGCGATCATGACTATTGTTGTATTCATCACAGCATCGGTTCCATGGTTCAATCTGATTACAGGACTTTCAGCAAGGGCCCTGTTCCAGGCAGAGCTTTTCAATATCGCTGCAGCTAAGCAGGATGCGGCCGGACCAATGGTTGCTTTGATCCTTGGAGCTCCAGTTGCAGGTTTCTACGTTGCAGCCGTGTTTGCTGCTGCGATATCAACCCTTGCAGGGATGGTTCTGGTTATGTCAGGAAGTCTCACAAGGGATGTAATTCAGCTTTTGAAGCCGAATTTGAGCGATAAAGCACTACTAAACATGGCAAGAGTTCTTACAATTCTATTCAGCCTGATACCGATCACCTGGGTAATTCTCCGCCCTCCAGATTTGCTTGCCTATCTCATGGCCGGTGCAGCAGTTGGGCTCGGCTGCATATTCTTTTATACGCTTGCGGTATCGCTTTTCTGGAAAGGAGCTCACAAGCTCGGTGCAGTAGCCTGCATGCTCTACGGATTTGCCATGACCGCGCTTGGAGGTTACTACGTTTACACTGTGGCCCAGTGGGGTTGGGGTAACTGGTGGTGGGCAACCTTCATAGGCTGTGGTATAGCTTACTTCGCGTTCAGCAAGATCGGAACTTGGAAGAGCAAAAAGTAAAAATCATATTCAAAACCCATACTTTTTTTCATGCCCAAAAAAGCTGTAGTTGATCGCGGGAAGTGTGCTTACTGTGGCGCATGTGTTGCTGTTTGCAATCTGAACGCTAATGAACTTATCGAGACGTACCTCGAGATCAAGGATAACTGCAATGGCTGCGGAATCTGCGTCAAGACCTGTCCCATGGGTGCACTGAGCTTGGTGGAGGTGTAGCAGATGTTCGACGTCGTCGTTGTCGGTGCTGGACCAGCAGGGAGCATGGCAGCTAAGACTGCTGCTGAGAAAGGATTAAACGTGCTTTTGGTTGAAAAGAGGCAGGAGATAGGAACCCCAGTGAGGTGTGCGGAGGGGATCAGCAAGGAATCCCTGAGTAGATTTGTTAAAATAGATAAAAGGTGGATTGCCGCAGAGGTTGTTGGGGCAAAGATCTACGCTCCAGACATGACTGAAGTAGTTTTAGCCGAAGAGATGGCGGGAAATGAAGTTGGATTTGTTCTGGAACGAAAGATCTTCGACAGAAGTCTTGCAAGACTTGCAGCAAAAGCCGGAGCAGAGGTCTTCGTTAAGACTACAGCTTTGGGCTTCGAGAGAACGGAAGGAGGTTTGAGGGTTAAGCTTAGAAGGCTTGGTGAGGACTGGGAAGTGGAGACAAAGATTCTCATCGGGGCCGATGGTGTTGAGAGCAGAATCGGAAGGGAAGCCGGAATCATCAAAACGCTGAAGATGAGTGAAATAGAAAGTTGTGCTCAATATCTGATGTCGGGGCTTGATATTGACGAAAAATACACCTACTTTTACTTGGGAAACGATTTGGCACCTGGAGGCTATGCATGGATATTTCCAAAGGGAGATAGGAGTGCTAACGTTGGGATCGGAGTTCTGCCATCAATTGCAAAAATGCCCGCAAAAAAGTACCTCGACAGGTTCATAGAGAGGGTGGGGATAAGGGGTAAAATAGTGGAATTCGTAGCTGGAGCTGTGCCTGTCTATGGAGAAATCAGCACTGCTGTGGCTGACAACATAATGCTCTGCGGAGATGCGGCTTACCATTCAGATCCCATCACTGGTGGTGGAATTGCAAATGCTCTTGCCGCCGGCTATCATGCTGGAACAGTAGCTGCAGAAGCCGTAGAGGCGGAAGATTACTCGGCAGGATTTCTGAGGAGATACGACGAGCGCTGGAAGTCAGATTTCGGAGTAAAGCTGAGGAGGAATAAAAAGCTGCAGGAATTTTTCCTGAAGCTCGACGATGAAACTCTGAACAAGCTTGCGAGAAGCATTTCAGGGAAAAAGATAGAGGAGATGAGCGTTCAGGCCATAATAATGGAACTTCTAAAAACAAATCCGTCTTTGGTGGAGCTTTTTAGAGACCTCTTTAATTGATTTATTTTAACTTACTGTTGCTGCTAAGCCCCCTTCCGAAATAGGATAGAACAGGGAAGGTGAATGCTCAAACTGTGGCTATATTGTTATTGTAGAAGAGCTATACTAAGGGACAAATGGTTTTTCTGTCCTAAATGCCGCAGGAAAGCAGATATAGACTACAATGCTTCCTTCAACATCTTAGATTTGGGGCTCTGCAAGCCGAACGCTCGTTGAGAGAGAAGCCCCTTGGTTGAGTGAGGAGCGGTTCGCTAGTCTATAATGTTGGCCTTAATGCCTTCTCCATTTTGGTCTGATCAATTTCTTCAATTTCCCTTAAAGAATCCATAAGGTTTTTTGCCCAGTTCTCAAGCGACCTAACCATAAGCTTTTTGAACTCTTGGAAAGGAAGCGGTCTGTACAGATATCTGTATCCTCCACCCCTTAAAATTCTATAGTCCCTCTCTATTAGCCCTTTTTCTAGCAGTCTTTGGAGGGATTTGTAGACGGTGCTTTTATCCTTGCCGACAATCTCCGAGATTTCCTCGATTGTGGCAGGATTTCTTTTTAAAAGAGTCAAGTAAATCTCAAAGTCTAGGCAGCTAATATCTAGGGCGCATTTGAGCGAACACCGAAGGTGGTCTTCACACTTGAACTCCATGAGACACTTCTTCTCTTTAAATATTTTTAACTTACTGTTGCTGCTAAGCCCTCCTCTGAAAGGGGATACAGTGAGGGGAGGTGGCAGGAGTAAAAATTTAGTTTCAATGAATCGAAAAGCAAAGAGATGCCCATAGCGTGAGGGTAGTTCACCTTTTCCTAAATCGAAACTTTGAAATTCTTATAAACTGGATGATTTTATGCTTCCCGATATTCAGCTTCTAAGACCACAATTTCCTATTGAGCTCAGCAGAGTTGGAGTTACAGGAGTAAGAAAGCTTGTTCAGGTTACAAGAGAAGGGGATAGACCAATAATTCTCATCTCCACATTTGATGTGTTTGTAGATTTACCTTCACACCTTAAGGGCGTTAGTTTGAGCAGGAACTTCGAGGTGATCGATGAGGTTTTGGAAAACCTTACTGCCGAGCCGATCAAAAACATAGAGGAACTTGTGATCAAAATTGCCGAGAACATGCTGGAGAGACATGAATATGCAACT
>CAYSRI010000039.1:4932-11219 GCA_964433405.1 uncultured archaeon
GCAACTAAAGCAGAGGTTTCGATGTCATCCGAGTTCATTAGGCGTAAAAGAGCTCCTGTAAGCCTTCAAAGAACTCAGGAGATTGTAAAGATTTTCAGCGATGCGATGGTTTCTAGGGGTGGTAAAAAAGTAGTTTTTGTGGGTTCGGAAGTTGGTGGAGTTACCGTATGTCCATGTGCCCAGGAGCTTGCAAGAACTAGGGCTGCTGAGGGACTTTTGAAGGTCGGTTTCAGGCACGAGGATATTCAAAAAATCTTGGATATTGTGCCGATAGCCTCGCACAATCAGAGGGGAAAGGCGATGATAAGAGTACAGGTTACAGAGAACTTCAGAGTATCAATAGCGAAACTTATTGAAATAGCCAAGTCTGGAATGAGCGAGGAAAACTTTGAAATGTTGAAGCGTGAAGACGAACTTGCGGTAGTCGAAAGGGCACACAGAAAACCCATGTTTGTTGAGGACAGCGTTCGAAAAATGGCTTTTGAATTTCTAAGGGCGTATCCAGACGCTCCCGATGATCTACTCATATTTCTAAGGCAAGAAAATGAGGAAAGCATTCATCAGCACAACGTGGTTGCCGAGAGAGTGGCGAAAATAGGGGAGCTCAGAAAAGAACTTAATTCCAATCACTAGTTGGCCCTTCAGTGAGATCACGGATAAAATTTAGCCTACTGTTGCTGCTAAGTCCTTTCGAAAGAGGATACAGCAGGGAAGGCGGGCGTAAGTAAAACTTTATATAGTTTTCCTGCCCAGTTTTTTGCGATTGGGAGTCGCACAGGGACTACAATGCCTCCCCCGACATACTGGATCTGGGGCTGCGAGCCAAGAAATGCCCGTGGAGAGAACCTCTCTGTGATGTGGGAAGCCCCTCGCGTGAGAGAGGGTAGTTTAAATATACAAATTGCTTGAGGTGTTTGGATGGGTCTGCTGACAGGTTTAAGAAAGAGACTTAGGTTCCTATACAGGCTCCTTCTCAGGAAGGACAAGCTTAAGATCGGGATCTATGGTCCCCCGAATGCGGGAAAAACTACACTTGCTAACAGGATCCTGAGGGACTGGTTGGGGGATATAATGGGTTCTCCGAGCGAGATACCGCATGAAACGAGGAGAGTAAAGCTTAGAGAGGGTGTAAAAATTCAGGTTGACGGAAAAACCGTTACAATAGATGTTGTCGACACACCCGGGCTTGCAACGAAAATTGACTTTCATGACTTCTTGAAGTATGGAATGAGCGAAGAAGAAGCAAAGAGGAGAGCAAAAGAGGCCACGGAGGGCGTTATTGAGGCAATTAAATGGCTTGACGATTTGGATGGAATCCTTTTGGTAATGGACGCAACTGAGGATCCGTTCACACAGGTAAATGTGACGATAGTTGGCAATATAGAGGCAAGAAAGCTTCCGTTAATAATAGTGGCTAACAAGATCGATCTGCCAAATGCTTCTCCTGCCAGAATAAAATCGGCTTTTCCGCAGCATCAGATCGTTCCCGTATCAGCTTTGAAGGGTATAAACATCGATTCGCTTTACAAGGCGATTGCTGAAAAATTCGGGTGAGCTTATGGGCGTTCAGATGAATCTGATTTCAAAGGAAAGGCTGAGCAAGATGGGTTCGATGGAGAAAATACGGATGATCCTTGACAGCGTCAAGGAGGGGAAAATAGTCGTCCTAGAGACAGGGCTGACGCCTGAGGAGGAGGCTAAGCTTATAGAGCAGACCATGCTGGAAATCGACCACGAGAACTTCATCGGTATCGAAGTTGAAAGTTATCCCTACAAAGAAAAATCCGTATTTTCGAAGCTCTTTGGAAAAAAGCAAGGTAGGCTTACGGTAATAGGGCCAGCGAACAGGCTTAAAACTCTGGAGAAGCAGGAAGATCTGATCAAGGCACTTATAACCTGATATGCCCCACCGTTGCACTAAGTGCGGAAAGCTTTACGCTGACGGGGACATGCGTCTGCTTAACGGCTGTGAGTGTGGAAATAACAAGTTTCTCTATGTTCCAAAGGAGAAGGAAACCGTTAAACCAGAGGAAGTTGCAGGAGAGTTGAAGAGGGAGTTTTCGAAGTTTGGGATTGAAAGCATTCGCATAATTGCCCCAGGTCAGTACGAAATCAATCTGGAAAAGCTACTCGAAAGGGATGAGATAATAATTGCGCTGGAGGAGGATGGTAGATATATAATTCACTTACCCTCTCTGCTCAAGAAAAGACCTAAGGAATGATTTCAGTCGTGTTAAGGTATAGCGGATATTTTAGGCGTTCCCTGTATCTTGCAATCACGTCTTTATATGCAAGCAAAGAGTCTACAAGGTTTTTTACGGTTGAGCAGACTAGTCTATATCCCCAATCCCCCCAAAGCCTCTCTCTATTAAAGAACAAGCATCTAGCGCCGCAGAATCGAAAATAACTGCAACTGGGGCAAGGATCTATGATTTCAACCCTTTTCTTTATTCCAGAATATATATCGCCTAGGCAGTTCCATTCCAGATCCGGACATATTGGGCATGCAAGAACCCCTCCGTCGGTCGAAATTGCAAATGATTGGAAGCCGGAGGCGCAAGGAGGATAGCAGTAGCCTTGGAAAAATGCTGTTGCCACACCCATGAAGGGGACAATATTGTGAATCCTCCCACTGAGCATTTCTCTGATCCAGAACTTCACGAGCTTCCTTATTCCTGCATTGTATTTTTCAATCCACTTCTCAAATTCTGTGACAGGATATTGGCTCCATACTGCATCGATCTGCCAATGAACGTGCGTGAAAACATTCAGGGAGAGAATATGCAGAACGTCTTCGTATATATCAGTTTTGAGGCTCGCAGTCATTCTTGCAATCAGCTCTCCGCCAAAACTCCTCAAAGTTCTTGCGTTTTCAAGCACTTTTTCGTAGTTTCTCCTGTAGAAATTGTGTACTTCCTTCCTTCCGTCGAATGAAACTAGGATCGTGGAAAATCGCTCAAGGTATTCCTTTTCAAGTTTGTCTAGCAAAATTCCGTTTGTTTGCAAAATGAATCGCTCTGCGGGGATTTTATCCATTATTTCTTTCATTTTGTCCATCTCAAGCAGGGGTTCGCCGCCGTAAAAGGCAATTGAAGATTTACCCACAAAATTCCTAAGATCTTCAACGCTATACCGAATCTTTTCTGGCATCATGCCATTCTCAAATCCTCCACAGTACCAGCAATTCGAATTGCACTTCGGAGTCAATATAATGATGTAGAGCATCCCGAAAGCCTAATATGTAGCACTGATTAAAAGCTTTTAAGCGGGGGTTGCCGAGTGGCCAAAGGCGTGAGACTCAAGATCTCATCCCGCAGGGGTTCGAGGGTTCGAATCCCTCCCCCCGCATTATCTGCTTTTAAATTTTCGCTATGTATGCCAGCACCCCAATCGCTTCAGTCTCGAATCCATTAAGATTTGCCTTTATTAATAAAAATTTATGAATGCGCTGAAACCTTCTTCGTCCTGAACGGTGCCAATACGATTAAGACGAGCGAAAGGATCGCCAATAAGGGGGATAACTCCTTTTGAGGCAGGTAAAGAATTGCAAGTCCAATTGTAATTGTTAGAATTCTAAATGGATAGTCCAGCGCTCTTTTCCTGAAAAAGAAACCAAACGAACCAGCTATTACAGCCATTATACCCACCAACATCACTCCAAATGCCTTTAGAGTATCCAAACCGCTGATTACAACGATTTCAGGCCAGCTAAAGACCGCAAAAATCAGGAGATAGACTGGGAGGATCCACTTTTGTGTATACAGGGCTGTTTTTATAAACGGTGTTTCCGCGATTCTCGATGTAACAGCCGCAATCAGCGCGACCGGGGGTGTAAATTCAGAGATCGTTGCTCCAAGGAACAGGAAGAAATGAGCAACCCAAGGATTCACACCAAAGCCTACAAGATATGGTGCAATGAGAACTGCTGAGATTATGTACGTAGCCGATGGTGGCAATCCAAATCCAAGGAAGAAAACGAAGACAAATCCTATGGCTATGAGCAGTAAAAGGCTATTTTTGCCCAAATCAGTCATAAGAAATCCCAGCTTCAGGAGCCATCCCGTAACAGTAAATAGATTTATTATTATTCCAAGCACGGTCAGAAGGAGAAGGATATCTATTAACACTGCAGGGTAACTCTCTATTGCGCTTTTAATCTTCGATAACAGCCCTCTTGGGTTCCTCTCAGAAATGATTAAAAGTATCAAAGAGCAGATCAGTAAAAAGAGCGCAGAAAAGAGCGCCGCTCTTATCTCCGGCCACCAAGCCCATCCCATGAGGTAGATCAGAAGACAGATGGATGAAAAGAAAACTATGGAATGAAGCTTGTCAAGCTTCGTCAACTTTCCGAGCTCCTTAAAAACATTTTCGGTTTCTATTTTTTCCCCTCTCAAAGATTTGGGGATGACATACCTCACGCTGAGGAAAGTAGTATATAAAAGCAATAAGAAAACCTCGAATCATCACATCGAAATAGCTTACGCCTAGGAATTCGACCATTATGAATGCGGCGATCGCCATTATGGGGGGCATTATAAGACCACCAAGTGTGGCGCAACCCAAGGTTGCAGCAGCATATATTGGCGGAAAGCCTGCCTTTTTCATCGCCGGGATTGCGAACTGACCCAACAATGCCGAACCGGCGGCACCGGAGCCAGTACAGGTCGCAACAGCCATCGAACTAAGAACAACTGTTTGCGGTATGGTGGTTGGTCTTTTTCCAAGAGAGAGTACAATCGTTTTAATAACCGATCTGTCGACTTCAAAACCCTTTGCAATCCCCATCAGGAGCAGAAATGCACCTATAAGCCCAATACCCACCTGAGAATAAGTCCCGAAGGCTCCGAGCTTTAGCTCAATCGTTGAAGAAGTTAAAAGCCTCTCAAAGCTCACCCCGGGGTGCTTCAGTATTCCTGGAAAAATTGGCCCTAGGACAGAGTAGGCTGCAAGAATGATGATTAGGGCGAAAAGCACTTTGTGCTCTCTGCGAGAATACTCGAGGAGTAGAAAGAAGATGAGAACCGCAACAAAGATGTCGTGATAGTTGAAGGAACCAGCCCTGTAGTAAAGGAGATCCATGTAATTCGCCATCAGATAGTAGGCTGAATACATGCAAGCGGCTATGTAAAATGCTGCTATATAAAATCGAAATTTTCCGAGCTTCGGGTAGAATTCACCCTGGTTAAGCTTGTGTAAAATGTAGAGAATGTAAGCAAGCGGAACGAAGAAGAGGACCATGAAGGAAGAACCCATAAAACCCGTGCTATAGTAATAAATCGCCACAATAAAATATATAAGTGAACAAACAAAAATTAAATAATTTAAAGTTTTCATCCCGATACCCCTCTAGCTACGTATGCATCCCACTCCTCGTTCCAAGCATTTCTTTCTTTAAGGAACTTTGCCAAGCCAGGATGAATCGGAACTAACTCCGGATTTGCAGATTTTATTCCCGCAATTTGAAAACCAACGAAATCGCTCGCCAGCGGTTCAAATCCCTTCTCGGCCTTTGAAAGCTTTTCCGCGTTTTTCTCAATGGAAATGAGCATTTTGTAAACCAAGCTTTCTGGCATATCCTTGCTTACATGGAATCCAAAGAAGAACGGAACTCCGTAAATATTGCCTTTAACATTTGTAAATGCCTCGTCTGCTTTTATTTCTACAACCTCCAATCCAGCTTCCTTTAGCTTCTCGATCTCTTCATTGCTCGGGTTTAGCGGTACGAGTTTTTCTCCGCAAGCTATATCGACTTCTTTACCCCATGTAGGAGGAGAAAACTTGGCTGTAGTATAAAGCGCGGTTGCAACTATAGTTCCCTCCTCAAGGGCCTTGCAGGTGAACCTCGTATCGATCTCAACGTGTGAAACTTTTACACCTACTGCACTTAAAGCTCTCTGGATGTTAAGGTAATTCATGTAGCCTGCGGGAGTTAAGAATACCTTTTTTCCTTCCAAATCCTTCCAGCTTTTTATTTCTGCAGCTTTTTCTTTTGGAATTAGTATAAATGTCTCCATGGTGTAGGCCCAGAAAGTCTGGACTGGCATTTGCTTTGCTTCACTCTTGAAATCTTTAAAAGCCCCTGTAAATGTGTAGAGTTCCTGAAATCCGAGGTCGGCAATATAGGTGCTTTCAGCCTCGCCTTTGCAAAATCCCTTGATATTCGCTGTGGTTGAAGAGTATGGGAGTATGGAAAATTCAATTTCCGGCATTTCGGATTTTAAGATGTCAACAAGCTGTGCTGAGACCCTGTATCCGTAGCCTCCGGGATCCAATGTCGCCCATCGCCA
>CAYSRI010000040.1:0-3561 GCA_964433405.1 uncultured archaeon
AGACGTGGCCGGATTTATAGTAAACAGAATATTGGTCCCCTATCTTACGCTGGCGATAGAGGACATGGAAAAGGGAGTTGCGAAGAAAGAAGAGATAGATTCGGTTTTCCTGTATAAATACACTTTCCCAATGGGACCAATAGAACTTTCAGACTTTGTGGGACTCGATGTTTTGAACTTCATCGGCTCTCAGTGGGGGCTTGTTCCGACTCCAAGGATTCTTAAGGAGAAGTTCGAAAAGAAGGAGCTGGGAGCAAAAACTGGCAAGGGTTTCTACGACTGGACCTCAGGAAGACCAAAGATCCCGAAGCTTGAGGGATATGACGAACTGAGACTTATAGCTCCGATGGTGAACATTGCAGCCGAGCTCATAGAACTTGGGGTAGCGGAGGCGAAAGAAATAGACACAGCTATGAAGCTGGGGACTAACATGCCAAAAGGCGTTTGTGAGCTCGGAGATGAAATAGGGCTCGACAGGATACTTGCGAAGCTTGAAGAGCTTTACAAGGAGAAAGGTTACGAAATACTCAAGCCAAGGGAACTGCTGAAGAAAATGGTCTCAGAGGGCAGAACCGGGGTTAAGGCCGGCAAGGGATTCTACGACTATGGAAAGGGAGTCTACAAGAATATAATACTGGAAAAGAAAGACAGAATTGCAAAAATAACGATAAACAGGCCTCAGAAATTGAATGCACTGGACGTGGATACATTGGAGGAAATATCTTCAGCCTTAAAGGAGCTAGAGGTTGATCCTGAAGTAAGGGTTCTCGTGATCACAGGAGCGGGAGACAAGGCATTCTCTGCTGGCTTTGATCTGCAGTCAAATGCAGATTTCTCCCGTCCAAGAATGCTGTGGATAACTCACAAGGGTAACGAGGTTTTCTCGCAGATTGAAAAGTTCCCCAAGCCAGTAATAGCTGCGATAAATGGTTATGCATTTGGCGGGGGATGCGAACTCGCTTTAGCGTGCGATTTCAGGATAATGAAGAGGGGGGCAAAGATAGGACTTACTGAAGTGGCTCTAGGATTAATTCCGGGCTGGGGAGGAACTCAGAGACTTCCTAAGATCGTTGGAATTGCAAAGGCAAAGGAAATGATAATGCTTGCAAAGAGACTCGATGCAGATGAAGCTGAGAAAATAGGACTTGCAAAGGCTGTAGATGCAGATAAATTCGAAAAAGAAGTCATGGATCTGGTAAAACAGCTTTCGGAGATGCCTCCGGTAAGTCTGCGTGCAGTTAAGTATGCAATAAACTTCGGATCGGATTTGCCCACCGAAATTGGAAAATTCTTGGAAGAGTTTGCATTTGGAGTTGCAACTTCTACTCAGGACGTTGTGGAGGGTATAACTGCCTTCTTTGAGAAAAGAAAGCCAGATTTTAAGGGAATATAAAATATTTTATAATTTTTTCTAGAGCAGTTTCCCTGCCAGAAACCTCGAGATCACTATCCTCTGCGCCTCGCTCGTGCCTTCGTATATCGTTCCAACCCTCGCATCCCTGTAGTACCGCTCAACATCATACTCCTTGCTGTACCCATAGCCTCCGAATATCTGCACAGCCTCACCGCAAACCTTCACCGCAACCTCGCTCGCAAAAAGCTTTGCAGCCGAGCTTAAAGCAGGATTCGGACTGCCACTGTCAACCAGCCACGCAGCCCTGTAAACAAGAAGCTTCGCAGCCTCAATCATCGTGAACATGTCCGCTAGCTTGAAGGCTATCGCCTGATGCTCTATCAGCGGCCTTCCAAAGGCTTTTCTCTGCTTTGCATAATCCAGGGCCCTCTCATAGGCTCCTATTGCCATTCCCAGCTGCGAAGCTGCAACTCCGATTCTACTCTCATTGAAGAATCGCATTAGCTGGTAGAAGCCCATGTTCTCCGTCCCAACAAGATTCTCCTCGGGAACAAAGACGTCTTTGAGGAACAATTCAGCAGTGTCGTGGCAGTTGAGCCCCATCTTCTTTATCCTTCTGGCTTCGTAGCCTTCTGAGGAGGTTTCAACGATGAAGGCGCTTATTCCCTTGTATCCAAGCTCAGGGCTAGTCTTAGCCATTACAACAACCCAATCAGCAATGCTTCCGTTTGTTATGAAGGTCTTAGTGCCGTTTATAATCCAACCACCATTCTTTTTCGTTGCCCTAGTCTTTATTGCACCGACATCAGTTCCGCAGTCAGGTTCGGTTATCGCGATCGCTGAAACAGCCTCTCCTTTTGGTATCTTCGGAAGATATTTTTCCTTCTGCTCTTCAGTTCCGAAGTATTTTACCATAGGACATCCGAGAGCTGAGGAGAAAATCGCTGAACCGATACTGCTGTCAGCCCTAGTAAATTCTTCAACGATCATTGCACAGCCTAAAACTGATAGATTAGATCCACCATATTCTTCTGGCAGATCGGGAGCAATAAAACCTAGTTTTGCTGCTTTTCTAAGTATATCCCACGGATATTCGGCTTTTTCGTCGTAATCCTTTCCGTATGGTTTGATCTCTTTTTCTGCAAACTCTCTTACCGCGTTTTTCAAAAGCTTGAGCTCTTCCGGGAGTTCAAACATGGAAAAAATAATTATTTGAAGTATAAAAATTTTGTGTATTTCAAAAAGTTTATAAATGAAAATTAACATAATTTTTCTGGTGATAATATGAAAGTGAAGGGTTTTCCTTCGACAATGATGGACTGCGAAATGAATGTGATAGACATGCTGAAATATGCTGCAAAGTATTTTCCCAAGAGAGAGATAGTTTCAAGACGGTTAGACGGAAGCATGTTCAGATACAACTATTCTGAGGCCTTTAAGAGGGTTTCCAGACTTGCAAATGCCCTTGAAAGTTTGGGAGCAAAGGTTGGGGACAGAATAGGGGTCATAAGCTGGAATACGCACCGTTTTTATGAGCTTTACTTCGGAATTCCAGGAATAGGCTCTGTTTTGCTACAAATGAATCTCAGACTTCACCCTGAAGAGCTGATATATGTGGTGAAGCACAGCGGTGCGAAGATCTTCTTCGTTGACGAGTCTCTGCTCCCGTTGGTTATTCCACTTGTAGAAGCAGTAAAAGGGGCGAAGTTTGTTGTTATGAGCGATGAGAAACCTCCAGAAACTTTTTTCGAAATTTACAGCTACGAGGATCTGCTTAAGGAGCAGGATGAAAAATACGAATTCCCAGTTCTGGACGAAAGATCCGCATATTCTGCCTGTTACACATCTGGAACTACAGGAAAGCCAAAGGGAGTTTATTACTCACATCGGTCTATAGTTCTACATTCTATTGCGATACTAACGGCTCTTAACTTAAGCAAAAGCGACGTTTTCATGCAGATAGTCCCAATGTTCCACGCCTCGGGCTGGGGCGGATTTTTTGCTGCTACGATTGCTGGCGGAAAGATAGTTTTCCCAGGGAGATTTATGCTGGACGATCTGAAGCCAGTAGTCGATTTAATTCTTACTGAAAACGTCACCGTAACAGCCGGAGCTCCAGCAATATTCATTCCAATGCTCAATTACCTTCAGAAGCTTGAAAGTAAGCCTAAATTTAATCTAAGAGCGTTTAGCGGAGCAACGGAGCC
>CAYSRI010000040.1:3571-10984 GCA_964433405.1 uncultured archaeon
ACCTTTGGCGATGATGAAGGGATTAAAGGAATTCGGGATCGAAATAATTCATGCCTACGGTGCTACGGAAACAAGTCCGTTGGTCTGCTATAATTTCCTGAAGCCAGAGCTTGAAACACTTGGCGATGAGGAGAAATGGGAAATAAGAAGAAAGCAAGGCATTCCAGTTTTCGGAACAGACGTGAAAATCGTGGATGAGAGCGGCAGAGAACTCCCCTGGGATGGAAAAACAATAGGAGAGCTGTGCATCCGTGGTCTCTGGATTACTGGGGAGTATTACAAGGATCCTAGGACTTTTGAGTCCTTTTTGGAAGATGAGTCCGGGAGATGGTGGAAGAGCGGAGACGCTGCGACCATCGATGAAAATGGGTACATAAAGATCGTGGACAGATTTAAGGATCTAATAAAGAGTGGTGGGGAGTGGATAAGCAGCGTAGATTTGGAGAATCACATTATGGCACACCCGAAAGTTTTTGAGGCCTGTGTCATTGGTGTACCACATCCCAAGTGGCAAGAAAGGCCGTTGGCGATCGTTGTACCTAAACCCGAGTACAGAGAGGACATAACGAAAGAAGAGATCAGGGAACATCTTGCCAAGAAGTTTGCGAAGTGGCAGATACCTGATGAAATTCTTTTCGTTGATGAAATACCGAAGACAAGCGTGGGAAAGTTCAGCAAGCGGATGCTTAAGGAAATGTATAAAGACTACTACTCCAAGGGGTAATCGGTGATGACATGAGGGTTTTGGTGGTTGGAGCCGGGACGATGGGACACGGAATTGCCAGCGTGTGCGCAGCATCTGGCTTTGAGGTGGACTTGGTTGATGTTTCAGAGGAAGTTCTGGATTCTGCAAAGATGAAGATCGGCTGGAGTCTGAAGAAGCTTGAAGAAAGAGGGTCCGTTAAAAATGCCATGGAAGTTTTGCAGAGGATAAGGACGTCTACGAACCTTGCTGAATGCGCAAAGGTAGCCGATTTTGTCATAGAGGCTGTGGTCGAGAAAACGGAGGTGAAAAAAGAGATTTTTAAGATACTTGATGATAACTGCAGGCCAGAAGTAGTTCTTTCCACAAATACGTCCACAATTCCTATTTCTGACATCGCATCGGTAACGAAGAGAACTGAAAAGGTTGTAGGTTTGCACTTCTTCAATCCTCCGGTGCTGATCAGGTTCGTTGAGATCGTAAAAGGGGAAAAAACAAGCGACGAGACGCTGAAAAAAACGGTAGAATTTGCAAAATCCATAGGAATGGACTACATAATTGTGGAGAAAGAAGTCCCCGGGTTCGTTGTTAACAGAATAAATGTGAGGATTTTCAATGAAGCCGTGAGGCTTATAGAATCGGGATACAGGCCTGAGGAGATCGATGCAGTTGTCAGATACAGAATCGGAATGCCGATGGGTTTGTTAGAAGTTGTGGACTTTAGCGGGGTGGACGTGCTTTATAACGTCATAAAAGAGCTCGGAAATAGAGGAATGGATGTAGAGGTGCCTGAAACTGTAAGGAAGATGGTCGAGGAAAACAGACTCGGAATGAAAACTGGAAGAGGATTCTATGAGTATGAGGGATTTTACAGCAGGGCAAAAATACTGCCGAAGTTTGCGTACAGACTTAATCCTTTGAGTTTGATAGCAGCGGGAATAAATGAGGCGGCCTGGCTCATTAGAAATGGCGTAGCCACAAAGGAGAGCATAGATAAGGCGATGGTTCTTGGAATGGGCTATCCCAAGGGTCTTCTCGAAATGGCAGATGACTTTGGTTTGGACAACGTTTTGAAGGTCCTTGTGGGAAGAGAAGCGGATCCTTTGCTTACGAAAATGGTTTCAGAGGGAAAACTTGGGAAAAAGACGGGAGAGGGATTTTACAGGTGGAATTACGAAAGGAAAGAATTTGGTCCAGTAATTTACGAGAAAAGGGATAAATACGCACTTATTACGATGAATAGGCCTGAAAAGCTTAACGCCCTCAACGAGGAAATGTGGAAGGGGCTAAATCAGGCGTTCATCGAAGCTGAAAAGGATCCCGACATCCGGGTTGTTGTCCTGACCGGTAAAGGGAGGGCCTTCTGTGCAGGGGACGATATAGCAGTGATGGGTTCGTGGAAAACCTTTGTGGACGGCAAAAATTTCTTCACCAACGTTGCAGTACCATTGCTGGATACAATTGCAAATTACACGAAACCGATAATTTCGCTAGTCAACGGTATAGCCTTTGGTGGAGGTTTGGAGCTTAATCTGGCATTTGACGTGGTTATAGCAAGCGAAGATGCCCTCTTCTCAGTTCCAGAGGGTTTGATCGGTGCAATTCCTCCAGTAGCATCTTCACTGGGATTGGCTGTTTTGGGGAGGAAGATGTTGCGCTACTGCCTGACAGGGGATCAGATGGACGCTGAGGAAGCGAGGCAGATGGGAATCGTGGATATAGTCGTCTCGAAGGATCAACTTGAAATTGCAGGGGTTGAGTTCGTTAACAAGATTTTAAGACTTGCACCGCTTTCAGTTAGAGCAATAAAGGAGACTGCAAGGACCCATAGAAGCATATTTGGGTTCGTGGTTGAGAAGGGATTGCACGAGATAATTGAGCTGATACCCACCGAGGACTTTGCGGAGGGAATGAGGGCCTTTGTGCAGAGAAGAAGACCGTGTTGGACTGGGAGGTGAAGATGGGGAGTTAAAAAATTAAAAATAAATTTTTATTTTTATGGTTTTGAAACAATTGCAACGGTAGCGACAGAGTACGGACCTCCTAGATTATGTGCAAATCCAGCTTCAGCATTCTTTACCTGCAGACCTTCAGCTTTTCCAAGAACCTGCTTTGCGAGTTCAGCAATCATTCTCACTCCGCTAGCTCCAATTGGATGACCAAATGATTTCAGACCGCCGTCGGGATTTATCGGGAAGTCTCCATCTATCGCTGTGACCCCTTCTCTTATAAGCTTGGCCCCTTCGCCCATCTTACACAGCAGCATGTCTTGGTAGTTTATGAGCTCCGTAATCGTGAAGCAGTCGTGGACTATGCCAAAATCAAGCTGTTTTCTCGGATCTTCAATTCCAGCCATCTTGTATGCCATTTTTGCGGCTTTTACAGTGGCGGGGAAGCTTAGAAAACTCTCTGAGGGTCGATGCCATGGATGCATGGTTTCCACGGCCATTCCTATCGCCTTTATCACTGCATAGTCGCATCCAAGCTTTTTGGCAATTTCGGGTCTTGTGAGTATAACAGCTGCAGCTCCATCGCTCACAGCGCTGCAGTCGTACACTCCCAATGGATAGGCAACCATGGGGGCACTGAGAACTTCTTCTACTGTAACCTCTCTTCTAAAGTGTGCCTTTGGATGTCTTGCACCGTTGTAGTGGTTTTTCACAGCAACTAGAGCCAGATCTTCCCTATTCCATCCCCACTCCTTAAAAGCTCTGTTTGCAGCCATTGCAAACATTCCTGGGGCACTCACAACAGGCATTCCGATGCTGAAAATCCCCTCTATCGGTGGCAATCCTCTGCTACCGGCGTCCGTCAGTTTCTCCACCCCAGCGGCTATTACTATATCGTAAGCCCCGCTTGCAACTGCAAAGCAGGCATTTCGAACGTTATCCATTCCTGTTGCACAGTAGTTCTCAACCCTGCTTATCGGCTTCCCGAAGAACTTCAGAGAGTCGCTGAATACGTTTCCGCTTATACCAGTCGAAGGATAGAAGGTTCCGCACCAAACTGCATCAATTTCTTTAAGCTCCAAGTTTGCATCTTTTAATGCTTCGTAGACCGCTTCCACGAGCAGATCGTCATGATCCTTATCCCAGATATGTCCAAACTTTGTCACCCCACATCCTATTATCGCAACTTCCATAAGATCACCTCACCAATCGGGCTTTCCAGCCGTAATATCTAAAGCTGTTCTTCTCGAAAAGCAGCCTGAAGGTTCTCTCGACTTCTGCATCACACTCTATTCCTCTGAAATCCGTCAGGGTGTCGGTGATCTCAAACAGAACCCTCCCTCCACCCTCCAGATCTACGACAGCAACGCAGTGTGGATGAGCGCCATCACCGACATAATTGCCTGGCGAAACGAGATAGTCAATGGTGAAGGTATAGATCTTGCCTTTTTCGCCGAGTTTCACTTCTTCGAAATCGTCCTTTGCTCCGCACTCGACACAGCATCTGCTGATCGGATAACTCACGGTTCCGCATTTTCGGCACTTCATTCCATAGAATCTGATAACGGATTTCTCCTCTCTCCACAGCTTTGTAATTGGAGGTCTGTCAGGTGCGTCGCGGTTGGCTACGAATCCCTTATTGTAGAGATAATCGCCGTAGCTTATCTCTTTCCTGCTTTCGAGCATTTTTCCAAGGTTTGTCTGAATTGAATCTCTTATCTCAATTGCAATTACATCTGCCCCTTCTCCGTAACCCCCAAGCAAAATTCTGCCAGTTTTTTCGAGCTGCGATGCAAGCAGGAAAAGGGGATGCGCAGCACCAAGAATCCCAGTGGTTTTGAAGAAGAACTCTTCAGGCTTTGCTCCAACAGCTTTTAGCAATCCCTCGTAGCTCTTGGGATCTGGAGCCGAGGCGACAATTCGATCAAAGTCCATTGGGCTCATCCCGAGCTTTCCGAGAAGCGACATGGCAGATCGCTGGATGCTTGATGCGTAGCCGAACATTGCATCGAGACGCATGTCATAGCTCAGGAGTTCATCCTTGAGCATCCAAGATCCAGGAAGAGGCTGAAAGGAGGATTGATAGCCAATTATCTTTGCTCCTCCCTCTTTTTCTACAGTTAAAGCGACCGCACCGTCACCGTAAAACTGCTCATATATGCTTCCCGGCTTTGTCGGAATGCAATCGGCGGAGACGACTAGAACTCTTTCAAATTTTCCGGAATCGACGAGTTCGTTTGCCGTAATTAGTGCATTTGTGGATGCTCTGAAACTGTTTGAGAAGTCCATCGTAAAAGCATTTTCGATATCCAGAGCCGAAGCCACAAAACTTGCCGATTGCTTGATCCTGAACGGTGTTGAAGTTGAAGCGAAAATTACGGCATCAAAATTACCCTTAAGCTTCCTAGCTGCCTCAACGGCCATTGTTATACTGTCCTCATCCCAGTGTGCAACCGATTTTTCTCCCCCCATCGATGGAAGACCAGTGTTTTTTGCGATCTCTTCCCTTTTAAGCTTCCATACTGGGAGATAAACACTACAATCGCTTATCGAGGCCATATTTACACTTCTGATAACTAAAATATTTAAAATTTTTGATTTTTTACTTTTTTGCTATTCATTTGAATGCTCGTAAAGAAATAGACAAGTGGAGACCTTATAGCAAAATTTTTTAAAAGGTTTGAATAACGATCAACGAATGCTAGAAAAGTTGCTTATAAGAAATGCCAAGTTTGAAGAGAGAACAATCGTCGCAGACGGAGATGTTTTGATTGGACAGAATTCGAGAGTTAATTATGGAATTCTTGCAAAGAGGGTTATTGCTGGCGAACGCGTTCATATAGGTGGAGACGTTGTCGGAGATGAAATAAGGTTTGATTCTTTCTGCACCATTAGTGGAGATCTCGTATCAAAAGGAGACGCTTATATAGGAGAGTTTGCGGGAATAGATGGTAAGCTTACGGTTTATGGAGATCTTGAAATTGGTAGAAACGTTAGAATTAAGAACGGATTTGAAGCGAGGGGTTTGATAACAATACAGAATCCGGCATCGGTTATCTTCTTCTTACTACTTTATATTATGCTTTTATTTAGACTCGGAAAAATGGAAGAGGTTTTCAAGCTTCTGGAAGATGTAGAAATTGAACCAGCAATTATACTGCCAGAAAAATGCTCGGTGGATGTGGATAAAATTTTAGTGACGAAAAATGCAGATGTATTCGACAGCAGATTACAGGGAACTCTCAAAGCGAGGGACATTTACGTTGGCGGGAGCGAGATTATCGGCTGTCTTAGGGGCCGGGATGTGATTGTGGATGATAGCGAGATCCACGGATTTGTGGAGGGTAGAAATATCTACCTTCTAAACTCATCCAGAATTGGAACAAGGTTGGATTGTAGAAGGAGGGATAATAGCAAGAGAAGGTGTCTGGATAAAGGATGAAATTGAGCTAAAAACTGACTTTGGTGAGGAATTTGGAGTGGGAAAGAAAGAAGTTCAGAAAAATGTTTCCGAATTTGTATCAAGAGATAGGCGATAGGGTAATTCCAAATGTTATAGACCACCTCGAGGTTTGTCAGTCGATTGAGGAGGCAATTGAGATCATAAACTATTTTGAAAGGATTGGAGAGCTTACCAAAGAATATGCTTCTTTTTTGAAAAGCAATCCTGCATTGCTCAATAGCATGATAAGGAAGAGAAAGAGAGGGGAATACGAATCGAGGGGGCTTTTATGATAGAGATAGGCATTGCCGGGAAACCCAATGCGGGAAAATCCACCTTCTTTAAATCCGCAACCCTTGCGGATGCCGAGATTGCGAATTATCCATTCACGACAATAAAACCAAACATCGGAATTGCGTACGTGCGCGTTAAGTGTGTCTGTGAGGAACTTGGAATAAACTGCGGTAAATGCATTGGTGGCTGGAGATTTATACCAGTAAAGTTGATCGATGTTGCGGGTCTCGTTCCCGATGCACACAAGGGTAGAGGGTTGGGGAATGAGTTTCTCGACGATCTCAGGCAGAGTGAGGCTATAATTCATGTCGTAGACGCTTCGGGTTCTACAGATGAAAATGGAAATGAAATTGGAGTAGGGGAACGGGATCCTGTAGAAGACGTGAGGTTCCTTCTAAACGAGCTGGATATGTGGATCTTTGGAATCCTGAAGAGGAACTGGGAAAAAGTTGTCAGGAAGGCGAAGGCGGAAAAGAAGGACACGGTTAAGTTCATACTCGAGCCCCTTTCGGGACTGGGTTTTGATGAATCGATGGTGAGGGAGGCTTTCAAGGCTTACGATGACATACAGAAAATAAACGACGAAGATCTCAGGCTTATAGCTAAGGAGCTTCGGATCAGAAGATTCAAGATGATTATAGCCGCGAACAAAGCAGATAAGGCTCCAAAGGAGTTGATAGAGAGAATCAGAAAATTGGATAGCTTTTCAGTTCCAACTTCGGCAAATTACGAGCTGGTTCTAAGAACGGCAGCAAAGGCTGGTTTCATATCCTACCTTCCTGGCGATAGAGATTTTAAAATCCTGAAAGAACTAAATGAGAAACAGAAAAAAGCCTTGGAAAAGATTAGGGAATTTCTGGACGAGTTTGGCAGTACTGGAGTTCAGGATGCGATAAACAGACTTGTTTTTGATGTCTTAGGCTACATAGTCGTCTATCCGGTTGAGGATGAGAGAAAATTTACGGATTCTAAGGGAAATGTACTTCCTGATGCTTTCTTGGTCAAAAGGGGAACTAGTGTCAGGG
>CAYSRI010000041.1:0-1209 GCA_964433405.1 uncultured archaeon
TTTCGGGATGTGTTCAGCAGGAGCCGAAGCAAGGTGCTGAAGAGAAAATAAAAGTTACAGATCTTGCCGGAAGGAACGTTGAGGTTCCAAAAAACGTTGAAAAGATAGTTGCAATAGGTCCTGGAGCTTTGAGACTTGTTGTTTACTTGCAGGCAGAAGATAAGGTTGTGGGAGTGGAAAATGCCGAAAAGACCTGGGAGATATACACTCGCCCCTACAGGCTTGCAAATCCACAATTCGCTGAGCTGCCAACTATAGGTGTTGGAGGACCAGACGATCCACAGCCCAATGTGGAGGAGATTCTCAAGGTTAAACCTGACGTTATATTCGCTATAGTTTCAGCACAGTACGCTGAAAATCTGCAGGAAAAGACCGGAATTCCGGTGATTGTGCTAAACTATGGTACTCTTGGAAATTTCCGCACAACAGAGCTTTTTGATTCCATCAGAATTATGGGAAAAGTGCTTGGAAAAGAAAAGAGGGCTGAGGAGATCATAGCTTACATTGAAAACGCTGTAAAGGACTTGAACGAAAGAACTAAGAATTCAGAGAAACCTTCAAAGGTTTATGTTGGTGCTCTCGGCTTCAAGGGTCAGCATGGAATTGAGTCAACGACCTGTAGGTTTCCGCCATTCGAAGTGAACAACATAACTAGCGAAAACATTGCATGCAAGGTCAACACGACAGCGCATGTTTTCATAGACAAGGAATTCCTGCTTAAGGAGCAGCCAGAAATAGTATTTCTCGATCTCGGCAACCTTTATCTAGTGAAGGAGGATTTCTCAAAAGACAGGAGTTTTTACCTCTCTCTGAAAGCCTTCGGTGAGGGAAATGTATACGGAATTTACTCCTTCAACTTCTACAATACAAACGTTGAACAGGCTTTGGTTGATAGCTACTGGGTCGGAAAAGTTCTCTATCCGCAGAAGTTTGCAGATGTGGACATCAGGGAAAAGGCAGATGAGATATACGGTTTCTTTGTTGGAAAAGAGCTATACGACCAGATATCCTCGAAATACGGCAAGCTGGCGAAGATAGATGTCAGTAGCTGGTGAGTATCGAAGGCTGATTTGGAAAAGGATATTTTTTGGAGTATTTTTAGCCCTACTTCTTATTTTTCTTTCCGCATTCGCAATGGGACTTGGTGCCTACCAAATGTCACTGAATGAGCTTTTGAATTCGATTTTGGAAGGTAGTCCTGTGTTGTGG
>CAYSRI010000041.1:1219-7979 GCA_964433405.1 uncultured archaeon
TGTGGAGTGTCAGGATTCCGAGAATTGTTTCCGCAATTTTCGTTGGGGCAAGCTTGGCCATCGCTGGAGCAGTAATGCAGTGCATTCTAAAAAATCCTCTTGCATCTCCTTTCACCCTCGGAATATCCCATGGTGCAGCTTTCGGAGCGGCGATTGCCATAGTCTACTTCGGAGCTGGGCAAATGCACAGAATTGGAGAATCATTGACCATCTTCAATCCATATTTAGTGCCCATATTCGCATTTTTTGGTTCGCTGGTTAGCGCATTCGTGATCTTGGCCCTAGCCAAGCTTCGAGATTTAACGCCTGAAGCCATAATCCTTGCCGGCGTGGCAATGTCTGCTCTGTTTCAGGCTGGAGTTATGCTGATTCAGTATTTCGCAAGCGATATTCAGGTAGCGTCAATCGTCTTCTGGACTTTTGGTGACGTTGGAAGGGCAAGATGGACTGAAATTTATCTTATTATGGCCACTTTTGCAGTGTGCTTTCTGTACTTTTTCTACAGAAGATGGGACTACAACTCGCTTCTTGCTGGCGATGAAGCGGCAATATCATTGGGTGTTAACCCGCAGAAACTAAGGCTGGAGGGCATGTTGATCTCATCTTTCCTAACCGCTGTTTGCGTCTCCTTCACGGGCATTATCGGCTTTATCGGGCTGGTTGCCCCCCATGTTGTAAGGCTGGTTATAGGCGGGGATTATCGGTTTTTGATTCCTTCCAGCGCCTTAATTGGGGCCATTATCCTTCTGGCTTCAGACACTGCGGGAAGACTTGTGATCTCTCCCGTTATAATTCCCGTCGGTATAATCACTTCGATTATTGGGGCTCCGCTGTTCATATACCTTCTTTTGAGAGGTGGTAAAGATGTTAGAGGTTGAGAATCTCAATTATTCTTACGGGGAAAAGGACGTGCTGAAGGAAATAGCGTTCTCACTAGGCGAGGGAGAAATCCTTTTCATAATAGGGCCGAACGGAAGCGGGAAAACAACGCTTTTGAAATGTTTGAACGGAATTCTAAAGCCCAAGGGAGCAATTTATGTAGATAAAGTGGACTTTAGCAAATTATCGCAAAGAGAGATAGCCAAGAAGTTTGGGTATGTCCCTCAGAGAGGAGAGATTAGCTTTTTGACCGTTTTTGACGCAATTCTGCTAGGAAGGAAGCCGTATATTGAATGGGAGGCTAAAGAGAGGGATATAAAGATCGTGGAGGATACGATCAAAATGCTAAAGATCGAACATCTCGCCTTGAGAAGACTCAATGAACTCAGTGGCGGTGAGCTTCAGCTTGTTCTGATCGCAAGGGCATTTGCCCAACAGCCCAAGTACCTGCTATTAGATGAACCGACCAACAATCTCGACATAAGGAACCAGATAGAGGTCATGAGGCTCATCAAGAATGCAGTGAAAGAGAAGAAGATTTCAGCCATCGTGACAATGCACGACATAAACCTAGCGCTTAACTACGCAGAAAAAGTTCTTGTGCTCAATAACGGTAAGGTCTTTGCCTTCGGAGGCCGAGAGTGCATAAACAAAGAAGTGCTCTCGGCCGTCTATGGGATAAGAGCAGAGATTGTGAGGTACGACGGCAGAATTATTCTGATTCCGGAAATTTGAGCCATAAGTAAAAGAAAAATATAAAGATCAAAACATTCAGATTGATCATTATATATGTTAGGCTTTCAGAAGAAACAAAGCAGTTTGGTTAAAAAATAACTTGGCCAGGAGACACATACTCTGACAGATTGTGACAAACAGGTGTCAAGGAGTGGAGAATATAAGGTCGCTGTTGGGATAGCCAGAGTATACATACAGTGAGAATGTGTGAATTGGATAATTTTTTAAATCCTGATGTTTGAATGACACCTAGAGTTTCAAGGGGCTTAAGTGAAAGCCGCCGTAGCTCAGCTGGTGGAGCGTGTGGCTGTTAACCACATGGTCGCAGGTTCGAACCCTGCCGGCGGCGTTGGTTTTTTATTCAATATGCTGTTGCTGCTTAAGCCCCTCTTGTGATCGGTACTTCAGAGGTTCTAACGAAGCTACTAGCGAATGACGAATATTTCTCTAAAGGTCACATACAAAGCTTGCATCTGCGAACCAAAAAAACATAAATAATGGGAAATATACTTTGCGCCAATTATGGCAGAAGTATTAAAGCTGGCCGAGGGAATTTTAGTTATTCCCGGTAATAGATGGGGAAAGTATCCGTCTGCAAACTGCATTTATCTTGAGGATCTATGCTTAATAGACGGCGGAGCGGAATCGGCATGGGATCTTAGGCCCGAGATAATTATCAATTCCCATTGGCATGAGGATCACATCTCGATGAATTCGGTTGCAAAGAAAATTTACGCTCACAGGCTTGATGCAGAGGCAATTGAGAATTACGATGAATTTGAAAGAAGGTACGGAATCGGTGAAACTGTTAAACTATTTCTAGGCCTGTATCCAAAGCTTGGATTTAGAAAGGTAGACAAATTTATTGAAGATGGGCAAATTTTGAAGTTTGGAGATAAAGAGATTGAGGTAATCCACACTCCAGGGCATTCTGCAGGGCATTGCTGTTTCCTGATAGAGGGTGAGATTCTATTTCTTGGGGATATCGATCTCACGTCATTTGGCCCTTGGTACGGCTGTTTGGATTGCGACGTGCAGGAATTCATTGAGTCAATTGACAGGCTCTTGAAAATAGCTGATGGCGTTAAACTCGCTGTTCCTTCCCATGGATTACCAGTTTCAGA
The DNA here is from genome assembly GCA_964433405.1 of uncultured archaeon. Taxonomy (GTDB): domain Archaea; phylum Halobacteriota; class Archaeoglobi; order Archaeoglobales; family Archaeoglobaceae; genus WYZ-LMO2. The sequence continues at coordinate 3,958 of CAYSRI010000041.1, forward strand.
GGAAGATCTGGAGAGGAGACTTACAGAATACAAGGAAAAAATCTTCGAAAGAGAGAGAAGAATTAAAGAGGCAATTAAGTCCGGAATTGATCCTGTAGGAGCCGGGATAATCTACAGAAAGTTCCCAGAGCCTGTCGAGATTTACAAAGCCTTCGAGAGAGTAATGGTAGATAAGCACTTGAAAAGGATAGATTATACTTGATTTAACTTTTTGTTGCTGCTAAGTCCCCTTTCGAAAGGAAATAAAGCAGGGAAGAGCGGTGTAAATTCCGCATTTATCAATCAAAAACGATTGAAGCAAGGCTAAAAGAATAACTCAGCATCTTGGATGTGGGAGTTGCGAGCAGCGAATACTTTTAGGAAGTACCATCCATCGGGAAGCCCCTTGTGTGTGCGAGTGGTAGTTCACCCAAGCTTTCGAGCATCTTTTAAACCTAGCTTACCGCAAGACTTTATGGAACTCAACATCCTCGTTGTTGGTGTTGGAGGTCAGGGAGCGCTTACGACAGCACATCTGATAGCACGTGCAGCGATGAAGGCTGGTATGAATGTCCTTGTCGCTGAAACTCATGGTATGGCGCAAAGAGGTGGAAGCGTCGAAGTTCACGTTCGCATAGGAGACGTTATGTCTCCCCTAATCCCTGATTGCGGTGCGGACATCGTACTAGCCATCGAGCCATCGGAAGCTTTGAGGTATTCAAGATACCTGAATGAAAATTCAAAGGTTTTTCTGAACTTAAGAAAGATAGTTCCACCCTCAGTAACCGTAGGACTGGCAACTTATCCGTCAATCGAGGAAATTGTTGAAAAACTGAAGAAGATCACCAATAATGTTTATCTGGTCAATGCCTCGGAAATAGCGGAGAAGGCAGGCGATATACTGACTACCAACGTCGTAATCGTCGGAATTATGCTTTCAATGCTAAAGTTGCCGTTTGGCATTGAGAAAGTTGAAGAAGTGATAAGAGAAACAATGGGAAAAGTGGAATTAAACCTTAGAGCCCTAAGTATGGGCTACGACTTCAGATCAAACCAGCTCTCTGCAGAATAAGCAGGTCTTCCGTGTCGATCTTTTCTCCCCTCTTAAACATCTCGTAAATTTCTCTCGCCTTCTTTATTAGCTCCTCCTTCTCGATTTGTTCTTTCGTCTTGTATTGCTTCGACTTAAGAGCCTTTATTACCTTCTCCAGATCCTTGATGTCTTTTCTCCTCCTGACAGCTTCAGCGTGGCATCTATCTGCTTCCTTCTTGCTTTCCGAGAATTTCGCATGCATTTCATCCGCGAGCTTTCTCTTTTCATCAAGCTCTTTCACAGTCTTCATCAACTCCTCGTGATACTTATCGGCCTCATCGCTAAAGGCTTTCATCTCATTCGAAATTTCCCTAACTTCGTCTTTTAGATCCCTGATCCGAGCTATTAACCTCTTAAACTCCTCATGCTGTTCAAGCTGCGCCTTTCTCTCCTCAAGCTCCCTCTTCAGCTTTGAAATCCTCTCAACTATTGCCCTCTCTTTTTCTATACTCATAACGGTTGTCTGCTGCTTGAATTCCAGTTTTCTTATCTCCTTCTCGATTTCTCCAAGCGGTCTCCCACCCTGATCTATCTTCTTTCTGAGCCTGTCGACTTCCTTGTAAAGCTTGTCTATTTCCTCATAGAGTGCGTTTTTCTTCGCCTTTAGTTCCTTTGTTTTGCTATTAAGCTCATCTCTCTTCGCTCTAAGTTCCTTAACTTTTTCAACCATCTCCTTTACTTCCTTGTTCAGCTCGTCTCTCTTTTTTGCACACTCCTTTGCAATCTGATTTAATTCATCCCTCTTTTTTGTGAACTCCTGCAATTCCTTTTCCAGCTCTGCCTTTCTCTCTTCAAGTTTCTCCAACATCATGCTCTCACAACAGCCATTTCTTTTGGTGTTGTGCAGAGATGTTTTCATCTGGATTTAAATTTTTCTCTATGGAATCGCTACCGGGCGATGATCAAGATCTTCCAGTCTGCAGTCATCAGGCGATTTATCATTCCTCAATCTTAGAAAAACGGGAGCTCTGAGTTTCAGATCTGAAGTTAGCTCCAAGAATTCGACCTCGCAGACGTACTCGGGTCTGCACCAGTGTACGGTTCTCTGGACTTCGATCGGAAAGTAGGGTTCCTTTATCTCGATTTCCTTCAGCTTCTTTGAGAACCAGCGCAGAAATTCGGAATCGAATCCTGTACCAACCTGTCCAACGTGCACAAAATCATTTCCGGACTTCAGCGCCAAAATAAGAGATCCAAAGGTTTCGCTCCTTTCTCCTTCACCTTCCAGCCAGCCAACGATAATGAAATCCCCTGTATTTCTCTTTTTGATCTTAATCCAGAACTCCGATCTCTTTCCCGGAATGTAGGGGCTAGTTTTCTTTTTTCCCACGATCCCCTCTATCCCAGCTCTGCAGACTCTCTCATAGAGCTCTTCTCCTTTCCCCTCAATGTAATCTACAAGGGCTATTCTCTTCGTTTCCGAGCCAATCTCCTCAAGTATCTTTTTTCTCTCTTCTAGGGTTTTTTTGAAAATCCAACCATTTGTCTCGGTGTAAAGAACATCGAAAACAAAATAGTTTGCGGGAATTTTTTTCGCCAGAATGGAAGCCTTGAACCTGTTCTCAACATGGTCCCTCTGCTGGAGCAGGTAGAATGATGGTTTGGTGCCTTCAAAGACGACTATCTCCCCGTCAAGTACGGCATTCTCGGAAACAAAATCCAGAAGTTCCAGCTCGGGGTATCTGTGGGATATCTCCATCAATCTCCTGTTCTGGATCCTTATTCTTTCGTTATCTAGATCCACAAAGGCTATGGCCCTCGTTCCATCCCATTTTATCTCAAAAAGATAGTCCTGGCTGCTGAACGGCTTTCCGCGAACTCCCAGCATCGGTTTTATTCTCTCCTCAAACCAGCTCATTTGACGGCCTCAAGGCTAGCTTTAAGCGCATCCATTAACGATCTTGCAGTGGGGACTTCTTCTGCTACGACAACTTCCCTTCCTGCCAGTTTTGCTTCTATCAGCTTCATGAGAGCTTCCTTGTATTCATTTCTGAACTCCTCAAGCTTCAGAGGCTTCTTCATTGCGAGGATTAGTTTTATTGCGAGTTCAAGTTCTTCTTTGCTTATATCTGCCTTTAAATCCCATCCAGCTATCTCCTTCGGGCTCCGGACTTCATCAACGTAATGCAGATTTGCAAGCAGAATCCCGCCGTCAAACTCCTTTAAAGCCACGAGACCCTCCCTTCCTCTGGTTGCGATTTTCCCGATGCCCATCAGCTTTGTTTCCCGCATGGCCTCTTTTAGCAGGTAATAAGCCTTCTCCGCACCTTTATCGGGGACAAGATAGTAGAACTGGCTGTAATATATGAGCCCGAGCTCAGATGGTTCGAAAAACTGCTTTATATCGATGCTCTTGGTACTCTTAAGGGGAATTTTTTCCAGATCCTCATCTGTTAGAATCACGTATTCGTTTTTGGAGATCTCATAGCCTCTCGTTATTTCTTCGTCCTTAACTTCTTCTCCACACTTCTCGCAGTACTTTCTGTACCTTATCTTCCCTCCGTCCTTTGAGTGAAGAAGGGTAAATCTTATCTCCTTGGGAACGGCAGTATTGTAGGCCTTTACAGGAATTGAAACCAATCCAAAGCTTATCGAACCCTTCCAGCTGGCTCTCATATAAAAATGTCTTTGTAAAGATAAATATATCTGTCCGTCTATTTTACAAAGTGATTTATAAAATATAATTTAAAAACTACGTTCCACAAAGATTAAATCTTTTAACCATTTAAAGACTTCGTGGAAAGGCTAACGACTCTGCTTGAAAGGGGCGAAGGGGAGAATGTTGAGTTCAAGGAGTATCTAAGCTCCATTCATCTTAAGGAAAATCGCTTCAGACAGCTGGCCTGCCAGATGAACCACAGGGTTATAATGGGAAAGGGAAAGGCTTTCTACGTTATCGGTGTATCCGATTCTGGGGTTGTAAAAGGCATAGATGAGGAGAAATTTAAGG
>CAYSRI010000041.1:7989-10925 GCA_964433405.1 uncultured archaeon
TAGAAATTCTGAGAAAGGTCGCGAATGAGATCGAAGCAGAAGTCGGTGCTGTGGAAAAATACTGTGTTAACGGTGGCCATGTTGGAATAGTTGAAATAGTGAAATCGAATGCAAAGGAGCACATTCTCATAGGTACCGCGGGGCACGTTGACCACGGAAAGTCCACTCTAATTGGTTCTCTGATTACGGGAATTCCAGATGATGGTGATGGGGCAACTAGGATTTTTCTGGACGTTCTGAAGCACGAAATAGAGCGCGGACTAAGTGCAGATCTGAGCTTTGCTGTTTTGGGCTTCAGAGATGGAAAAATTCTGAGGCTGAAGAACCCGATGAGCAAAGAAGAAAAGGCAAGAATCGTTGAAAAGGCAGATAAGCTTGTTAGCTTCGTCGACACGGTCGGGCATGAACCCTGGCTCAGGACTACAATTCGAGGCCTTCTCGGGCAGAAAATAGACTATGGACTGCTCGTTGTCGCTGCAAATGATGGGGTCATGAGAACGACAAGAGAGCATCTTGGAATACTTTTGGCTATGGAGCTACCCGTGATCGTTGCGATTACGAAGGTTGATATGGTTGGGGAAGAGAGAGCCCTAGAAGTCGTATCTCAGGTTTCTAACCTGCTTAGATCCGTTGGAAGAATACCCTACCTGATAAAGGATAGCAAAGATGTGGCAAAGGCATCGAACTTCATTTCAGAGAATAGGTATCTGGTTCCGATCATCGAAACTTCTGCGGTTACACTTGAAGGCTACGATCTCCTCGAGGAACTCCTTTACAGGCTACCCAAAAGATACACGGCGGAAAAGGATTTTCTCATGTACATTGACAAGGTTTACAAAGTTACGGGTGTAGGTGTTGTTGTAAGCGGTAGCGTTAAGTCAGGAGAACTCAGAGAGGGCGAGGATGTATTCATAGGTCCTTTTGATGACGGTAGTTTCAGGCAGATAAAGGTGGCGAGTATAGAAATGCATCATTACAGGATAAGCAAAACGAAGTGTGGCGACATCGTGGGGATCGCTGTTAAAGGAGTGAAGTTCGAAGAAATCCGGAGGGGCATGGTGCTGAGCAAGAAGCTTCCCAGAGCTGTGAGAGAGTTTGAAGCCGAAGTTTACGTTTTCACGCACCCCACACTCATAAAGCCAGGGTATGAACCTGTGCTACACTTGGAGACAATAGCCGAGACTATAACCTTTAAATCAATCGAAAAAGGTTATCTAAAGGCCGGAGATAGGGACAGAGTCCGTATACGGTTCAAATATCATCCACAGTGTATTTTCGAGGGGCAGAAGTTTATCTTCAGGGAGAGTAGGAGCAAGGGAATGGGAGAAGTTATTCGAGTTATTGGGTAGAGATATGTTTTTATAATTAAAGGTAAACCAATTCCCATGGAAGAAAACATTACCAGAATTGGTGTAAGCCTTCCAAAAAACCTTTTAGATGAGTTCGACCGGATAATAAAACATCGTGGTTACTCTTCAAGGAGCGAAGCAATAAGAGATGCAATCCGTGGTTATATCGCAGATTACAAATGGCTTGAAAGCGAAAAAGGCGATGTCATCGGTGTTCTTGTTGTAGTTTATGACCACCATGTAAGAGGGGTCAGCGATGCCATCATCTCGCTTCAGCACCAATTTGCAAACATAATCACCTCAAACATGCACGTACACCTCAGCGAAGAGCAATGCCTAGAGATAATAGTCGTAAAGGGCAACATGGATGATATAAAGAAGCTAGTGGACAAAATTTCCGCAACAAGAGGGGTTCTAAACCACAAGATGATAACGGCGCAGAAGGAAATTCAATAAACAAGAGCGTCGACGACCACGTGCACAACTCCTGGAGCGTAGTTTTTGACCTTTCGGAACTCCAATATTTTGCATTCTCTCCCCAGTTTTCTGCAGGCCTTCTGAACTCTGAATATGGGTCTTTCAAGCACTTTAAGAGGGGTCGATTCGTGATAGTGCACGAATCCCTTCTTATCTATAGCCCTTATGGCGGTTTCAAGGAAATCCTGACAGAATATGTGTCCCATAATGACCCTGTCAGCAATTCCCTCGGGAGTTACGAACATTGAGTCCCCAAGCACAGGCAAAACGTTTCTAAGCCTGTTCAAACGAATATTTTCAAGCAAATAACTGTAAGCCTCTGGATTTAGCTCTATTGCGTATACTTCTTCGGCTTTCTTTGCAGTAGGAATCGTAAAGTATCCTATTCCCGCAAACATGTCCACAACAACTTCTCCTCCTGCCTTATCTGCAATTCTTTGCCTTTCATGCTGGTTTCCCAGGCTGAACATGACCTTGGTAACGTCAAGCTTGAATATACAGCCGTTTTCGACATGTATGGTTTCGCTTCCGCTTCCAGCAAGAAGTTCGAGCTTTGGCCTTCTAATCATACCCTCTCTGCCCAAATCCCTCCAAACGGATTTAATTCTTGGATTCGAGGCAATGATTGAATTTGCTATTTCCTTCGCATATTCTTCGACCTCTTTCCTGAGTTTCACAATCGCAATATCTCCGATAATCTTGTAGCTGTTCGGTAAGAAATTTCTAACGTTCGCTGGAACTTTTTCGGATACCAATTCCAGAAACTTCCTTCTTGGATTTTCCAAGGGAATTTCTTGCTCCACTATTTCGAAATCTCTGAAATTCTGTTCAAAGCCATCTAATATTGGAATTTCGACGTATTCTCCTTCCGTTTTGATTAATCTGCGTCTGTCCTTGGCTCCAATTCTCTCTGCAAGTCTTCTGACTTCCTCTGCATTCTCTTTTCTAACCCTGACTGCTTTCATAAATCTACGGGAAAGGCATATGTTCGATTTCTGTACTCAAAGACAAAAACTTCCTTCCCCACTTCAGCTCCAAAGGGCCTCTGAACCAGGACAACGTTTCCGTTTTCAGTCATAACTTCTGCAGAGTTCTCGTCAAGGTTTGTTA
>CAYSRI010000042.1:0-2804 GCA_964433405.1 uncultured archaeon
AAAGAACAAACTCAAGGTAGTGAAAATATTGACGCCTGAAGGAGAATACGAGGTCAGGGATGATGGATTCCACAGAGGAAATGAGAAAGTTTTTGGAGAAGATCTTAGAAAGATAATCCTAGCTGGATATATCTGTAATCGGGCAGTTTGCGAGTCAGGAAACTGCAGGGGAGACCCGTTGGAGGTAGCGCTTTTGGAGCTTGCAATAAGATCGGGAATCACGATTGACTATGAGATACTTGATGAAATACCCTTTGATTCGAAAAGAAAGTTCATGGCCGTCGCGGCGAAAACGATTGAGGGAATTTTCATCATTGTTAAGGGTGCACCGGAAGTAATAGGCGGAATGGTCAAGGAAAGCCTCTTTGAGACGTGCACAAAAGAGGGGATGAGAACTATAGCATTTGCTTTTAAGAAAGTAGACGAGTTTAGAGGTTTTGAACTAAAGGATCTGGAATTTTTGGGCTACCAGTGCCTGATCGATCCCTTAAGGGAGGATAGCAGGGAGAGTGTGGAAAAATGCAAAACTGCGGGAATCAGAGTCCTGATGATTACTGGCGATCATCCAGCAACTGCACTTAAGATTGCTCGAGATGCTGGGATTGAGGGGGACGTCATCACAGGGAAAGAGCTAGAAAAAACGGATTTAAGAGAGGCTGTGAGAAAATTCAATATTTTTGCACGAACCACGCCTGGTCAGAAGCTTGAAATTGTTAAAGCATTGCAGGAGAATGGGGAAGTAGTTGCTGTAACTGGAGATGGCGTAAACGATGCACCAGCTTTGAAAAGAGCCGAGATAGGGATTGCAATGGGTAGCGGAAGTGATGTGGCAAAGGAGGCGAGCGACATGGTTTTGCTTGACGACCGCTTCTCGACGATTGTAAATGCTATTGAGGAGGGCAGAAACGTCTTTAGAAAGATCCAGAGGGTAATTTCATGGATGCTCCCGACAAACGGAGGGCAAGGCTTGATCGTGGTCGCTGCATTCGTTCTTGGAATTGCGATGCCAATGCTTCCGCTTCACATACTCTGGATCAACACAGTGACTTCAGGTCTTCTCGGGATGATGCTGGTTTTTGAGCCCATGGAAAAGGGCCTGCTGAAGCTAAGACCGACCAGAGAGGAGCTTATTAACAGTCGGATTGTTTTTAGAATTGCTTACATATCCATTCTTAGTGTCTTAATAGCCTATGCTCTTTACTTCGAAACTGGAAAAATGTCCTCAGCTGTTAATGGAATCATTGCTGTCGGCATATGGTATCTGCTAACACCACACGTTGAAAAGAGCTTCTTCGAGGTTGGGCTAAGGAACAGATATGCTATTTTGGGAATATTGGTCACACTTGCCATCCAGCTCTATGTAACCAACTATAGCTCAGTTCTTCTTCTTGAACCTATGACTGCTCATGAATGGGTCAAAACTATCGGAATGGCATCATTAGTGTTCATCGCAGTAGAAATCGAGAAATTGGCATTCAAACTTAGGCAGAAATTCACTTCTTGAAGAATTTTCTTACGAAATTGCCCTCCTCCTTCAGAATTTCCACTTTTTTTCCAAAATCGATGTTACCAATGCCAAGATCATCAAGCTCTACTGTGATCAGACCGTCATAACCCAATTCCGATAGATCTTTGAGCACTTTAGCAACTCTATCGCTCTTGCTTGCCTGCACATGTCTCTTTTGCTCATCTGAATTGCTCACATGAATGTTTCTAAACCTATCCATGAGGCCATAAAACTCTTCCGCTATGTCAAGCGAATGCTTTACGTCAAACGTTATAGAGAGGTCGTAAAATTCTGCAAAATCTTTAATCTCTTTCGGGGTCCTACAAAGGTTGTTTATTCTCTGTTCTGAATTCTCCAGAGAAAGAACTACACCTTTAAACTTGGCAAATCTCGAAGAAATCCGTAGATAATTATGCAAGGAGTTGTAATCTGCCCATACAGGCTCCCTGTAAGCACTTCTTTTACCTGCGTGAATTGTTACCACTTCTGCATTTTTTTTGGATGCTAGGGAAATCGTGTAAAGCGTCTCTTTTAGCGAAAGCTCGCACAGATCGTTGTTAACGGAAACGGGATTGAGATCCAGAACTGGAGCGTGTAGCGCTAATTCTAAGTCTGCGAAGCAATCGAGCTTCTCGAGCGACCGATCGATCCAGAAATATGGGGTCTCAACCCAGAACTCTATTCCATCAAAATCTGCCATTTCACAAGCTTTGGCTATCATATCGGTTGAGTACTCGTAAAAAAACATAGATGAGAACAGCAGATTCATAGCCTCCGCATTCTTCTGTAATCCTCAAAAAGCTTCTCTATGCTTTCAATTCTTTTCCTCCTGAGCTCATCTAACTTCTTACGGTAAACTTCCTCGATTCTGGGGCTCACATATGCAAAGCCTTCTCCTCCGACGATCTCAATCTCATCAGCAGCGATCCTAGGAATTCCGTATGAGTCAAATACCTCTCTTGCGAGATGTGACATTTCCCCAAATGTAATTACTGCTTTTATCTTTCTCTCGCACAGCATTTCTGCGACACTATCGCTTCCCCCGCTGGAATCAAGGATTAAAACAATGTCATCCTCACCAATGTCTTTCTTCTGCTCTATCTCCTCCTTAGAAAACTTTCTCAGCACCTTCACTTCCTTCCATCCTATCAATTCTCCAATCTTTAATTTTCTGAGCATTTCTATTTGCTCTTTAAGCCTCGAGATTTCAGAATCCTTGTCCCTTATTTCTGAAAGTAGCTCAGAAATTATTAATTAAATATTCATGATAAATTTTTTCATTGTATGAATTAGCATT
>CAYSRI010000042.1:2814-9037 GCA_964433405.1 uncultured archaeon
AGCTCAGAAATTCTGAATTCAAGATTCCTTATATATGTCTCCTTGCGAATTCTCTCTCTTTCTTCGCTGGAAAGATTTGCTATTTTAGTCTTAAGCCTGTCTATTTCCTCTTTCAGTTCTTTTATTTGCTTTCTAAGAATGTTATTTTCCTCTAAAAGTTCTTTGATCTTCTTTTCTCTTCTCTCAAGCTCGGAGATTAGATCAGCGTCTACTGGTTCCCTCTTTTCAATTCTCTCAACCTTTTTATCCTCAAAAAGACTATCCAGCTTAGTTCCCTTAACGATTTCGGCCTTAACCTTCTCCGAATCCACTCCTGCAGGGATCCTCTTCTCTATGTTCCTAAATTTACTCTTATAGTAATTGAAGGCGTCCATAGCTGAAGCAAGCGCATCTCTTTCGTGGTCATTCAAAATTTTAAACTCAGAGGTTAAATCTCTTTTCTTTTCTACGTTGAGATCCTCTTTTGGAGAGTAAAGAACAGCATTGAAGGTTGCTTTTAACTTTGAAACGAATTCTGGGGGGTTCTTTTTGTCTGTTGCGATTATAACTGGTTTTCCATGTTCAGTGATAAATTCGATGACTTCAGATAAGCTCCAATCTTTCTTACTCCTGATAGAAATCAGATTACCTGCTAGATCCATAATAGCAACTGCAGTGGTTGTTCCTGGATCAATACCTGCAATCAGGTATCTTTTAGCTCTTGAAAGTGGAATAAGTTCAACTCTCTCCTTTTCAACAGAGTTCACCTTAACTTGAACGTCCTTCGTCTTGAAATTGCTTATAGGCACGTCCTTTCTTGGGGCATTGACAATTATCTCTCCTCTGGAGATTCCACCAAACCTATTCCTTACGTTTTCGCTATATTCGAGGCCTAAATCGTCTAAAATTGCCTTTATTTCCCTGTAAACGCTCCTTACGGCATCATGAACTTTTCTGCTATATCTTTTCTGCCTCCAACCTCCTTTTCCCAAACTTCTGTTTCTCGAAACGACTATTTGAGTCTTGTCTGTAAATACAGAAACTTCGTATCCAATATCAAAGCTGGCAAGATATGCACAGGTCCTGGCCTCGTCAAAGGGATCTCTCGGATTCATTTTTATACCAAACCTTCTGGCAAGAGCAGGCAGGGGGCTATCAACTGCCACCTGGACCAATTTTGTGTTCGTGTTTTTCAAAAATTCAATTATTTCCTCTTTCGATTTGAAAAGCTCACTTATGCTGTCCATTGCAACAATTTCAGGTTTCAGCTCTCTAATTGCCTTAAAAAGCTTGTTTTTAGATACTATAGTCTTCAGTTCCTCTTCCCCCTCTACCGCTACAAGGGCAAATTTTCTGTGCCCCAGAATGTCAACTCCCACTATCACCAATTATTCTCTTGAACACGGAATTCATATCTCTTTCTATGCCGTAGGTCCTATTGAAATATTTCACCAAATTCTCAAGATCTCTGTGAAGTATCTCCATCCAGTTATTTTCACCGACTTCGAGGCTCTGCGGAAAGTCGATAATCCAAAAACCCTCTTCGTTAACAAGAATGTTGAAGGGGCTGAGATCACCATGGATTACTCCCCTACGATAGAACTTTGCCACTTCTTCGAGAATGGCCTCAAGAACTTCATCGGGATTCTCGAGTTTAACCTTGATCATTTCTTCAGCGTCAATCAGCTGCATCAGCACAGCATTTCCTTCCCACGAATAAGCTTCGGGCACGGCTAGCCCTTGGAGTTTTTTAAGAGCGCCGAACTCTCTCTTTGCTGATCTGATTGAAAGTACGAGAAAATTAAGGTTTCCATAGTCTCTTTTCTCAACCACCTTCTTGAAACTCTGGTATCCAAGTCTGTGGAATTTTATAACAGCTTCTCCCTGTTTCGAGATGCAATTGTAGACCAGACTTTCTTTACCTTCACCCATCTTCTTTCCGATCGCCTTAACTTGGCCGCTTTCAACAAGAAGATGCAGAGAGTACAAGCTAAGCCCTAAAAAGGTTAGCGTTGCCCCCTCATATTCTGTCTGTTTGTTTATAACAATTCCGTCGTCTCCAAGGGCCTTTAGGATCCTTCTAGTCTTTTCTTCATTTATCCTTGCAAAACTGCTGATGACATTTAGGGGAACATACTTGTAATTCCAGAGATTTTTGAAAATGGCATCCAGAATTTTCCAGGAATTCTTTCCGAGCTTTGGATATAGTGAGGGTAAGTCCATAAACAAAATCCTTGCGGTGTTAAAAATCATTTTTGGAAAACATTTATTTTCGACTGGGAGAGCTGAATCTGTGAAAGAGTTAATCTTGGCCTTAGATGTGGAAGAGAGAAAAATCGCACTAAGGATAGCTGAAGAACTCAGTGATCTTATTGACAGATTTAAGGTAAACTATCCACTTATACTCTCCTCAGGAATAAGAATTATCTCTGAATTATCAGAAATGAAGCCTGTGATTGCGGATTTAAAAATTGCAGACGTTCCTCATGTGAGCTCAAAGATTGCAGATTTGGCTTTTCGTAATGATGCGAAAGCAGTAATAGCTCATGGATTTGTAGGAAGCGATTCTTTAAAATCGGTTATGAACGTTGCAAGACGTTTTGATGGTGAAGTTTACGTCGTTACAGAGCTCAGCAGTCCTGGTGGTGAAGAATTCATGAGCAAAGTTTCGCTTGAGATTGCTAAAAAGGCGAAGGAAATAGGATGTCATGGTCTCATCGCTCCAGCCACGAGACTTGAGAGACTGAAGGAAATCAGAGAAATAGCCGGTGAAATGCGGATTTTGTGCCCTGGTGTAGGGGCTCAGGGAGGTAGTCTTGAAGCTCTTAAGTACGCAGACGGAATAATAGTCGGCAGGAGTATTTATGAGGCAGACAATCCGAGGCAGGAAGCAAAGAGGTTCAGGGAGTATGTTCAGACTTATAGCTTTTGACCTTGATGGCACTTTAGTTGAGTTTAATATACCCTTTGAAGAAATAAGGGCGGTTTTGGGAATTGGAGATAGATTTGTGTTAGAAACGATTTTATCCGAAAAAGATGAGGTTAGAAGGATGGAGATGCTGAAGGTTCTCGAAAGATATGAACTCGAAAGTGCAGAAAATGCAAAGCTAGCGTTTTACGCTAGGGAAACACTTCAATTTCTTAGAGATAGGAAGGTAATTCACGGGGTTGTGACGAGAAATAGTAGAAGAAGTGTAGAGATAATCTCGAGGAAGTTTGGATTGGAATTCGATTTCGTCGTTAGTAGAGAGGACGCAAATCCAAAACCTTCGCCGGAGCCTATAAAAATGATTCTTAAAAGGTTCAACGTCGAACCAAGCTCTGCGTTAGTTGTGGGAGACTACTTATTTGATCTCCTTTCAGGTAAGGGTGCCGGGGTTAAAACCGCACTGATTGTGCATGAAAAGAATAGGGAGATGATAGAAAGCCTTAAAATCCATGCTGACTACATTTTTAACTCTTTGAGAGAACTTAAGGAATTTCTTGATGGCGAATATGATTCCAAAGGATCATCCAAGGTATGAGTCCCTCGTAACGAGGGAAAAACTAGTTGAGGGTGTAAGAGAGGGGATAACGGCATTAGAGGGTTTGATAGCCCATGGTAGAGGGGAGGCTTTTGATTATATCCTCGGGGAGAGAACTAGAGATTTTGCCCTGAAGGCTGAGAAGGTCGCAGTGGCTATGATGTTGCTAGCAAAAAATCCCGTGATCAGCGTAAATGGAAATACAGCAGTTCTTGTGCCAAAGGAGGTTGGAGAACTTGCAAAGATTTTGAACGCGAAGGTTGAGGTGAATGTTTTTCATTATACCAAGGAAAGGGTAAATAAAATAGCTGACCATCTATTGAAATTCGGTGTCTCAGCTTTGTGTGCAGGTGACGCTGAACTCGAGGGTCTAAGTTCTGCAAGAAGAATCGTAGACAGGAGGGGAATATTCATAGCAGATGTAGTTCTTGTCCCTTTAGAAGATGGGGATAGGTGCGAGATACTGAAAAGACATGGAAAAAAGGTTATAGCGATAGATTTGAATCCTCTCTCAAGGACCTCAAGAATGGCTGACGTTACGATAGTTGACAACATTACTAGGGCCATTCCGAAAATGATTGAATTTGCAAAGGAATTACGAAAGCTGAGCAGAGATGAACTCGAAAAGATAGTATCAAGCTATGACAACAAGAAGATACTCTCGGAGGCTATAGAGGGAATAAAGGAATACTTGGAAAAGGCAAAAACACTAATTTGATTCCGTAAGATTTTGCAATTGTTTAGCTTCGCTCAACGTATCTACCTCTTTCCTCGATCTCCTTGGCCCTTCTTAAAACTTCCTCACTTCCGAATTCCAGATAACCTTGGACGAATGCATCCCTTAAATTTTCCCAATTTTCAAATCCTGCCTTAAGTGACTCGAAGTATACATGGACATCAACACCCTTGGCCTCAATTCTACTGTCAACGAATGCAAGTCCAAAATCGACAAGATAAATCTTTCCGTTGCTGTAAATCAAATTCATGGGTGTTATATCGCCATGAATTATATTTGCCGAGTGCAATTTTGCAACAAGTCTTCCTATTTCTCTGCTAACTTCTTCGCTCATGCAATCCTTTACTGGGACTCCATAGATTCTCTCCATCACGATCGTGTCATCCTCGACGTCTAATATTATAGGGGTCGGCACTCCGACACGCCTCGCCATTGATATGAGCCTAGATTCGGCTCTAGTGCGTTTTATTCTGAGCATTTCATCGATTTCCTTCAGCCTGTAGCGTTTAGGCTTCCTCTTCTTTACAACAACATCTCCTATGCTGACTTCTGCTTCTCCCCCTAAATAAATCACAAAGAACGATGCGCAAACTTGTTATATATAACTCTCGGAATTTCTTCATGGACTGGTTTGTCGAGAAATACGATGGTTCCGGACTGATGATATCTGTAAAGAAAAAGATAACCCATGCAGAGGGAATTCAGAAGATAGAGATCTACGAGACCGAGAGATTTGGGAAAATGCTTGTTATAGACGGCAAGATTCAGCTCACGGAATTTGATGAATGTTTTTACCATGAGATGCTTGTACATGTGCCGCTTAATAGTTGTAGAAAGGCAAAGAAAATTCTAATAATTGGAGGTGGGGATGGCGGAGCGTTAAGGGAGGTTTTAAAACATGACATTGAAAAAGCCACCCTCGTTGAAATAGACCGAAATGTAATAGAGCTTTGCAAAAAGTATTTAGGCATAGATAATGGAGCATTTGAAGATCCAAGGGTAGAAGTTGTGATAGAAGATGGAAGAAAATTCTTGGAGCATTGCGAGACTTTTGACGTTATAATAGTTGACAGCACAGACCCAGTTGGTGTAAGCGATCCCCTATTCGGAAAGGACTTCTTTGAGCTCTGCAGAGAGAGATGCAAAGTTTTCTGCTCTCAATCTCAGTCACCTCTGATTCAAAAGGATTACTTCAGGAAGATGCTCATAAACTCCTCAGTGCTTGAAAATAGGGCCGTATTTTTGGCATCTGTCCCTACGTATCCCATGGCTCTCTGGAGTTTTATCATTGCGGGCGATTATGACTTCAGATATGTTAAAAGGAATTTTAAAAAGATCAGAGGTAAAACAAAGCATTACAATCCTGAGGTGCACTTTTCAGCGTTTATGCTACCTGAATGGCTGAAAAAGGAGGTGGAAAATGCTTACCGAGGAAGAAGAGAAAATGCTTGAAAATGAAGCAACCAGAGACTGCATGAAAATCGTGATAGCCCTCGCAAAAGTTTTTGATGCAGAAAGACTGGTAAAGATCTCATCGGCACACATTTCTGGTGTTAGCTACGACAACATAGGAGATGAAGGCCTTGAATGGCTAAGGACCATAAAAGGAAAGGTAGTGGTGAGAACAACTCTTAATCCGGCAGGAATGGATTTGGAAAGATGGAAAGAGATGGGGATCAGGGAGGAGTTTTACAAAAAACAGATGGAGATAATAGAGGTTTTTAAAAGCCTTGGAGTCGAAATAACATTAACTTGCACCCCGTACTACATCTTGGAACCAAAATTTGGCGAACACTTGGCTTGGGCTGAAAGTTCTGCTGTAGTTTATGCGAATTCCATCATTGGAGCCAGAACAAACAGAGAGAGCGGAATTAGCGCATTAGCATCGGCAATTACGGGAAGAACGCCCTACTACGGACTACACATTAAAGAGAACAGAGCACCAACTGTAGTTGTAAAGGCGAGAGGTGACGTCTCAATAGTC
>CAYSRI010000042.1:9047-10586 GCA_964433405.1 uncultured archaeon
GTACTTCTTATTCGACAGAAGAGTATCATTGGACGAGTTAAAACTCCTTTCAGCTTCATTGGCTGCAACTGGGAATATTGCGATGTTTCATGCTGAGGGAATTACTCCAGAGTGGAGGGATTTCGAAAAGCCAAGCGAGACTATTGAGATAGAAGGTAAAATAGAAAAGGGCTGTGAGGCGCAGCTTGTTGCAATTGGCTGTCCTCACTGTTCTAAAGAAGAACTGGAGGAAATTCTAAGATTACTTGCTGGCAGGAGAGTGAAGAGAGAGCTCTGGATTTTTACTTCT
The DNA here is from genome assembly GCA_964433405.1 of uncultured archaeon. GTDB lineage: Archaea > Halobacteriota > Archaeoglobi > Archaeoglobales > Archaeoglobaceae > WYZ-LMO2. The sequence goes on from CAYSRI010000042.1 coordinate 9,337, forward strand.
CGCAAAATTGCTGAGAAAAGCGGGGAGATAATAAGAAAAATAGAAGAACTCGGCGCTAAAGTCTTCAAGGACACTTGCATGGTCGTTTCTCCGGCAACGGAAAGATTTGAATGTGTCATGGTAAATTCAGGGAAAGCGCTAGAGTATTTGCCAAAGAAAAGAGGAGTTGAGGTTGCTTTCGGAAATCTTAAGTCTTGCATCGAGGCAGCAGTGAACTGATCAGCAGTATTTTTGATACAGCTCTTTTCTTCTTGCCTCCAAAAGCTCTTCAGGTTTTCCTAGAAATTCAGAAGCAGATTGAAGTTTAACTCCAAGCTGTTCTGCATAATTAAAAAGATCTGTCAACCTTTCCCTCCACTTGAGATCTCTTAGGAGATGATGGTCTAGGACTAATATTTCTGATACTTCTAAAATCTTTTTTATATTCTCAATAGCTTTATTGAACGAATCTCCCGAAAAACGGTAACCCAGCATGTAACTCATTGGTCCATCGATAAAAACAGTCTTGGGCTTTTTTTCGATTATAAAGGCAGTCTGGTCCTCGTGAATCGGGCCCTCCACGTCTGAGGAAAATAAGAAGCTGTCGTCCCCTTCCGAAATAAAAATCTCAACCACAAAGCCGAGCTTCTGGTTTGCTCCATGAAAAACTGGCTTAGAAAACTCGATAGACGTGTTTCCAAATTCATAGGTCCTTCCATCACAGAAATCAATTTGCACATTTATTTCTTTCAACTTATCAAGGAAATAGCTAGCTCTTCCGAGCTGGCTTCTATTGATCTTCTCTTTCGGATGCTTCAGCAAAAGCCTTTTTCCGTCGAAAATTTCAACCTCTTCAGGATTATGATGGTCGTAGTGATAGTGTGTGATCGCTATTACATCGCTCCTGATTACGAAATCCTTGATCTCTCTCCACTTTTCATTCATTCTCTCGATTTCAAGCTTATGCGGCGGCAATCCGTATCTTGAAGGTGCTAGACTTACACTCGGATCGATGGTGATGGCAAGGTCTTTCGTTTTAACAAAAGTTGCCATGCTTCTGACTCCCATCGAATCATACGCAATCGGAATTATTTCCATGATTAAACTCCGAAATTGGTTTTATAATTTTAGCGTTGGGAATTTATGACACTTTTACTACCTTATTTCTCAGCACCCCTATCTTTTCTATTTCTAGCTCGACAACATCTCCAGGATTAAGAAATCTGCCTAGATGCAACCCGCATCCGTGTCCCGGAGTTCCTGAGAGTAGA
>CAYSRI010000042.1:10596-10885 GCA_964433405.1 uncultured archaeon
TTTGATCTCTAGATAGGTGCTCGATAAGGTCTGGAATTTTCCAGTACATATCTTTTGTGTTTGCTTCTGACCATATCTCACCGTTGACTCTAGCTTGCATTCTCAAATTATGAGGATCCTCAATTTCATCCCTTGTAACGATCCAGGGGCCCATTGGAGTTCCCGAATCGAAGTCCTTACTCTTCAACGGTCCAAGGGGCATCGCTCTGAGCTCAATGTATTCAACGTCTCTTGCACTTACGTCATTTACGATCGAGTATCCAAAAACATATTAATAGGCTTTTTATAT
>CAYSRI010000043.1:0-10803 GCA_964433405.1 uncultured archaeon
GTGGGCTCTAAAGGAAATCCGTTATAGATTTCTGTGAAAGCCTTTCAACTGTTTTCCACTTCTTTCTTACGAACATAGGGATTTCTTTAAGCTGTTTCAGGTATTCTATTGTCTTGGGATCGCTTGCGTATCCGCTTCCGAAGTCTCCGTATTTCCGCCTTAAAATCTCAACTTCTTTATCTCTTTCGACTTTGGCAATTATCGAAGCAGATGAGACTAACGGGAACTTTTCATCTGCTTTATGCTCGGCAACAACTTCTACACCTGTCATATCCTTAAGCTGAGACGCAAGCCTTTCAGGCTTAACATCTGGACTGTCAACCAGTGCGATTTCAGGTTTTAATCTTTTTATTATCTCCGAATAGCTCTCCTTGAGGATCTCGTTTATTGTCTTGCGCTCCATCATCTCATCTAGTTTATCTGCTGGAATTTTTATGACCTCAATCTTTGCTACCCTCCTAATCTTCTCTGCTAGCTCCTCTCTCTTCTTTTTGCTTAGCTTTTTAGAATCCTTGACTCCAATGCTCTTCAGGTAGTCTTCAGACTCACATGCAACCCCTGCAACTACTATCGGCCCGATAACACAGCCTTTACCAGCTTCGTCAATTCCAGCCCTCATATTCCCAGCTTTAGTCCTTTAATAGGCAGTTTCTTCTTTTTCATCTTTTTCATAAAGTTCTTTACAGTTTCATAATATCTTAGCAACTCTCTAACTTCCTGCTGAGAGGTCCCGCTACCAATTGCAATTCTCCTGATCCTAGAGCTATCGATGATCTTCGGATTCAATAGTTCCTCTTCAGTCATGGAGTCCATGATTACCTTGAATTTTCTCATCTTCTCCTGCGTCATCTCCGCTGTTTTGTCATCCACACCCAACCCAAATAAAGGGATCATATCCAAGACTTTTCTTAGCGGACCGAGTTTGTTCATAGCTTCGATTTGTTTGTAGATATCTTTCAGTGTAAAATTTCCCTTAAGAAAGGCTTCCGCATCGATTTCTTCCTCTTCAGCAATCTTTTCGACTTTTTCGATGAGCGATCTCAAATCGCCCATTCCCAGCAGCCTAGAAATGAAACCTGCTGGATCGAATTTCTCAAAATCTTCTACCTTTTCACCTGTTCCTATGAAAGCAATCGGAATTCCGATTTCCCTTGCTGCACTAAGGGCTCCGCCGCCTTTGGCTGTACCATCGAACTTTGTTATAATTATCCCATTTATTCCTATCGCGTCATGAAAGGCCTTCGCTTGCTTGCTCGCCAGCTGTCCGATTGCCGCGTCGAGGACCAAAAATTTGTATTCAGGATTTGCTAACTTTGCTATTGCGATCATTTCATCTATGAGCTCTTTTTCGAGAGCATGTCTCCCAGCAGTATCTATAATAATTATGTCCTCCCTAGAGTTTTCCAAAGCTCCTTTGACGACCTCCAATGCATTTTTACCTTTTTCGCCGTAAAATACTATCGAATTTGCCTCTGCAAGTTGTTTCAATTGCTCATATGCTGCAGGTCTCCAAGTATCGCCAGCAACAACTGCAGCTTTCAGACCTCTGTCCTTGAAATACTTAGCAAGTTTAACTGCCGTAGTTGTCTTTCCGCTCCCCTGTAAACCAACAAGCATTATCTTTGACTTCTTCAGCGGAATCTCGAGCCCTTCTCCTACTCCCTTTAGCAGCTCTTCGTAGACAATTCTGAGAATTTGCTCGCGAGCATCGAAATATTCAGGCACTTCTTCGCTAAGCGCTCTCTTCCTTATCGCCTCGCTTATCTCCTTAACCTGCCTAACATTTACATCGGCCTTTATCAGAGCTCTCTGGATATCTCTGACCATTTCTTCAACGAACTTCTTGTCTATGGCTGTGGAACCCATTATTTTCCTTGCGATGTCCTTAAGAGCATCAAGTGCCATTAAATGAATTTTGACAGAGAGTATAAAAATCTTCTAGAGAACATGCTCAGATAGCAGAATTGAAAGAGACCAGATTATTCCAGAATAAGAGATTATAAACAGAATACCCATAATATCAAAGACTCCTGAGTAGGCAAGATTTATGGAGTTCATGGCAGGCATAAGCAACGGAAAGATTACAGGAAAAAGCATCGCAAAGAGAAGCATTTCTCTACCCTTTGATTTAGCCGAGAGAGGAGCAAGAAGTGTTATAGAGCTAGAAATCGGAATGACCACGATCAGTAAGACTGAAAAGGTCAGCAAAAAATTGCCATCGAGGTTGAAGAGAGCGAAACATACAGGGAAGATAAATGCTGTAATTGTTAAAACAAGAATTAGACTTGAAATCATCTTTGCGCTCATTATCTGCGATGCCTTGAGCGGTGAAGCTTTCAGACCTTCGATTGTCTCAAAGTCAAACTCCCTTAAAAACGAAGTCGATCCACCGGCTATTGAAGTAAAGAGAATTATCAGAAGAATTATCTGAGAAAAGAACCTTTCAGCATCAATTGAAAAACTGAATAAAAATGCTGTGGTAATAGCGAAAATAACCATCTGATTTAAGCTCGCCTTGCTCCTAACTTCGACCTTTATGTCTTTCTTTATTATTTCAGCGAGTAGAAAGAGATCGAACAGCCTTTTCATAGCTTTCTCCAAAGTATACAAGCCTTCCACATTCCAAAACGATAAAACTGTCGCAGAATTCAGCATCTTCGAATTGGTGAGTCGAAAAAACGAGAGTACCATTGAATTCTTGCATTATTCGAAGGGTAACTTCCCTGCTCTCAGCGTCAAGTCCCGAAAGGGCTTCATCTAGAATCAGGAGTTTTGGCTTTATCATGAGAGCCCTTGCAATTGCAACACGCTGCACAAATCCCTCTGAAAGCTCCGAAATTTTACAATTCATCTTTTCTTCTAGCCCCAAATTGCGAACGACGCCCCAATTTTCTGTTTGATATATTTTGGAGTAAAATTCAAGGTTTTCCCTAACTGTAAGTTCTCTATAGAGCATTGGATTGTGCGTCACGAGTCCAATACTTCTTCTAAGCTCGGAACTTTTGCTTGGTTCGAGCCCGAATATTTCAACTGTACCTGAGCTGGGTTTCAGTATTCCAGCAAGTATTTTCGCAAGAGTGGACTTGCCTGCCCCATTATGGCCGAAAACAGCTATTTTTCCATCACCACTGAAGGAAACTTCCCGAAGGGCAAAATTTTCGCCAAATCTTTTGCTTAGTTTCTGGCAGACGATCAATCGAGGACACCTTTAGCACTCTTGTAATCTCTCCCCGACTTGCTCAAAGCCTGTTTCAGGGCTATTGCAAATGCCTTGAATGCACTCTCCATCATGTGGTGAGAATTTCTCCCCCTAACTTCGAGGTAAACATTCAGCCCAGAATTTCTGCAAAGAGTTTCGAAGAAGTGCAGGAAGTCTTCTGCCCTTATTTCACCATCTTTGATTTCTCCTTCGAATACTAGAATTCCCCTACCACTGAAGTCTATACCGCAGATTGCAACAGCTTCATCCATCGGAACAATGGCACTCCCAAATCTCTCTATCCCCTTCTTATCAAACTCCGAAATGCTTTTTCCAAGGCATATTGCAACATCCTCGATTACATGGTGTTCATTATCCCCGGTCGCTTTTACCTCGATATTAAAGCCTGAATGCGTAGCAATGGTTTCAAGCATGTGATCCAAGAATTTCACTCCCGTTTCAATCTCGAGCTTCTCCGAATCAAAAACTGCTGTTACTTCAGTCTCCTTGGTTTTCCTACTGACCCTTTTCATGACTCAAATTTAAGCGCTTCTTCTAATTTAATTTTTCCCGTATAGAGGGCCGAACCGAGTATGACTCCCCTAGCCCCCAATTTTTTGGCAAACAATATGTCATCCAGCGATGAAATTCCGCCTGCAACATAGAAGGGACGATTTAAATTCTTCAAAAATCCCATAGCTTCTCTGTCTATACCTGAGACTAGACCTTCAACATCCACATTGGTGTAAAGAAAAGAGACGTCTAGATCCTCGTATAACTTGATGAAATCCGCAGGATCTAGCGAAGTCTTTTCTTTCCAGCCTTTTACTGCTACTTTTCCCCCTTTAACGTCTACAGCAATCATGACTCTTCCTTTCCATTCATTAGCAAAAACCCTAACATCTTCAACCTTTTCAACAGCGAGCGTGCCCAGTATCACTCTGCTAGCTCCAAACTTTAGCAATCTCTCTGCCACCTCTAAGTCTCTTATACCTCCACCCACTTGAACTTCCACACCTAAAGATATTATTCTTAAAATGATCTCCTCATGCTTCAATTTCCCTTGAAAGGCCCCATCAAGATCTACTACGTGGAGAACCCTTGCTCCCCTATTTATCCAGTTTTTAGCAACACCAACAGGATCTTCCGCAGAGAACGTTACCTCTTTCTCCTTACCTTGCCTCAGTCGAACGACTTTTCCATCCTTTAAATCAACAGCAGGTATAACTCTAAACATCTAGTTCAGAAAGTAGCTTGTTGAAGTTTTCTGCCTTCTCCTTCAAAATCATTATTGCCCTTGATAGGACCTCTTTGACAGGTAAAGCCCCAGTTCCCTCAACAACGAAGAAGAAGTTATTAGTTTCCACAACTTTAATCGCCTTTGGCTCACATACTTTTTCGCACTCTTTGCACAAAGAACAATTCTCCAGATTCTTAGCAATGATCTTTCCCTCTTTCTCTTCCAAAATATTTCTTGGACACGCAGAAACACAATTTTTACACAAATCGCATTTCTCATTTATTTCTATATCAGGGATTATTCTGTAAAAACAAGCTGAAACTGGTTGAAACTTAGAGTGCTCCTTTCCAATCCCTAGTCTTGCTACGGCTTCAATCATTAACTGCTGACCTTTAAAAAGCTCGAGTACTGGAATGTCGCCATATGCAAAGTGAATTGTCGGATCATCGCTTATGAAGTCCCTAGCATACACTACTTTGGGCCCCTCAACATTCAGGCGGAAAGAGATCTGGCAATTAGGACAGCCAACGCCCCCACAGCTACAATTCTCACGCATGTTGAACCTTCTTAAGTCAGTTTTGATTGGCAGCATTGCAAGTCTATGCGCAATCATTTCATCGTAGAAGTTGCTTGAGTTTACGTAAAAGTCAACGAAATCCACAGCCAAAACCGGGACAAGAGATTTCATCGCTCTCCGGATGGAGTTAGCTAGTGCAGGATGGGCTTCAGTAAGTTTAAAAATGAGTTTATTATCACTCTCGCTGACAATTTCAATTTTTGGCATTATACTCTCCTACCCCTTCTGCCACCTGGTAATCGAGTTCCGTCATGCGGGATTGGCGTTACGTCTTCAATTCTGCCTATTCTAAGCCCAGCTCTCGCAAGAGCTCTTATCGCCGCCTGCGCTCCAGGACCAGGGATTCTCGGTTTATTCCCACCAGGAGCGCGCACCTTTACATGAACAGCGTTAATTCCCTTCTCCATTGCTATACTTGCGGCTCTTAAAGCTCCCTGCATCGCGGTATATGGATTTCCTTCATCCCTTGCGGCTTTTACGATCATTCCACCGCTAACTCTTGCTATGATCTCAGATCCTGTGATATCAGTTATCGTTATAATTGTATTGTTATAAGAAGAGTATATGTGTGCTATTCCCCATCTAATTTTTTCCTTTTCAGGCATTTTCTTTCACCCTCAATCCTACCTTTTTTTCCAAATCTTTCAATACAATAAAACTGGGAGAAGTAACCTTTCTACCATCCACCTCAATATGCCCGTGGACAATCATCTGCCTTGCTTGTTTTATGGTTCTTGCAAGCCCTTGCCTGAATACTATGGTCTGGAGCCTTCTCTCGAGGAAATTCTCAACGGTTAGACCCAGAACGTCATCAAGGGTTGAATTCTCCTGCAGTATACCGTACTTCTGCAGTTTCTTTATTACTGCCTGAGCTTTGGCCTTCGCAATTTCCCCTTCCTTACCGGGGAGGTTAATTTTACCTAGTAAGTCTCTTGCTACTCTTCTGTACTTCCTCAGAATGTTTTGGAATCTCCAGAGTTCTCTCTTGTTTCTCAAACCGTAAGCTATAACGAGCTGGTTGTCCCTTTCAAGTCTGTGCCTATCCCAAGGACGGACAGGAGAGACATAGCATTTTCTATTCTTCTTAGGATCGCCCATATCACCACCTTCAGGTCTTCTTTCTTATAACTCCAACCGTTCTGCCCTTCCTTCCAGTAGATCTAGTTCTCTGTCCCCTTACTTTCTTGCCCTTTGCATGTCTGACGCCACGGTAGCATTTCATTCTAATCAATCTTTCTATGTCCAGCATTTTAGCGAAATTAACATCTTTAGAAAGCAGATGCAAATCTCTACCGCTATAGATGTCGGCACGTCTGTTAAGCATCCAAGCAGGGAATTTGTCTATTTCTTCCTCGATCAAATTCTTGAGTCTTTCGATCTCTTCATCTTCCAATGTGCCTAGTTTTCTATTTCCATCCAATCCTAGCTCGTTAACTATGCTTCTTGCCATTCTGATGCCAATTCCTGGTATCCCTGTTAGAGCATGAACTACATTCCTGTTCCCGTCTAAATCTGTGTCTGCAATTCTAACTATGTGCTTGAACATTCTATCACCGCTATGAGGAAAGAGTTTATGGACGATATTTAAATATTTTGCGAACAGATCGGAGAAGTATTAGAAAAGGAAAAATAAAAGTCGGCCTTATTTGCACCTTCTTGATACTAAAGAAGCTGCTGCAATTCCTCCTACTGCAAGCAAGAATTCAAAGCCAGGAGTCGACTTTGGAGAGGGAGTAACAGGCGTTTTTGGGGTGACTTTCGGCGTTGTGGTAGTTGGTTTTGTAGTTTGATTAGTTTTGTTGTTCTGCTCGTTTGGTGTGGTTGTAGTTGGAACTGGAGTAGTTTTGGGGACTGTTACTGTAAATTTTGAGTATTCTGTTTTTAGTCCCGTTTTCGAATCCAGTGCAAATATTCTATATTCACCCCCAGATGTCTGTGGAATTTCGAAATTCGTTTGGATAACGCCAGTGTCATTTGACCTAACACGTTTCTGGGACAGGATCCAAGTCTCATTGAATGGATCTACAAACATTATATCTACGTCAGAGTTCGCTGAAAAACCGTTTCCGGATATACTAACAACTGTTCCTGGTGGGCCGCTGGTCTTGGATATTTTTGTAATTTTTGGAGTTACCCTGAAAGTAGAATATGCGTTGTATTTCACTTCATCTACTGCCGATATTTTGTAGTAACCGCATGGAACTTGCGGGACTGTTAAAGATGCTGAAAAGCTCCCTTTCGAATCGGTTTTACTTGTCGCCATGAGCTTGTTTTCCCAATATATTCTTACTTCCGATTCTATGGAGAAACCCTTGCCTTTTATGCTGACTGAACTTCCAACACTACCATTAACAGGATTAATTTCTATAGACGGCGAGGAGATAACTGCACTAATGGGTTGAATGAAAAAAACAGCTATACCTGCTACTAAGAGAAATTTAAGGACTCTAACGGAGTTCATAAAGACAATTAGTTTAGCGATATTTAACACTTATGATTCTCGAATTCTTAAACAAAAATTAAAATTCTGTTTTATATTTTACCCTGTCTTCTAGATATCAAAAACGCTATAGTTATTCCGCCTATTGCGATGACAATTTCAAAACCTGGAGTGGACTTTTGAACCTTTAACATTGGGGTCTTTGTAGGAGTCTGTTGAGCCACTCCTAAATTTTCACTAGGCTTTACCTCTTCTTCTCTTATTACGGTTTCTTTTGGTGTGGGGGTTGAAGTCGGGGTGAAAGCTGGTGTAGGTGTGATCTTGGGCTCTAATATCTCGAACTTAGTATACTCGGTCTCCAACCCGCAAACAGGATCCTTGGCATAGATAAGATAATATCCGGGAGGAACATCCGGGATTTCAAAGTTCGTTTCAAATGTACCTTTTTCATTTGTTTTTACAATTTTCTTTGCTAAAACTTCCTTGAAGGTCATTCCTGAAACATCGAAAAGGTTTGACAGCACTATCTCAACATTAGAGTCAGCAGAAAATCCTTTTCCTGTGATCGTTATTGTTGAACCTGGTCTCCCCTCTTTAGAAGATAACTTGGTTATTTTAGGTGTTACATTGAAGCTCGTGTATGCATTATTTTTTACCTCGTCTACTACCATAACTTTTTGTAGTCCACAGGAGATTTCAGGAACATCAAATCTTGCCGAAAAACCTCCATTCAAATCGGTCTTAGCTATTGTTACAATCTTCTCTCCAAAGAAGATACCTAAATTGGAGTTTGGTGTAAACCCTCCACCTGTAACCCTAAGAGATGCCCCCACGCTTCCTTCCAAAGGATTTATTTTCACCCAAGCAGACGCGCTGCAGGTCTGGGTAATTAAGAGCATTACTGCCAAAAATAGCATCCATCTAGTCGTGGCATTGCAAATCATAACCCAACTCACTTTTAAGATATTTAACCCTTACGATTTAAGTAATTAACCACCAAAAGTTTAATATGTCTATTTTCATTTGGAAATAAAAAGCGGGGGTTGCCGAGCGGTCAAAGGCGCTGGCTTGAGGGGCCAGTTCCGTAGGGATTCGAGGGTTCAAATCCCTCCCCCCGCATAAAGAACAAATTTGATGGATTTGTTTCCTGCGAAACGGCTTTGAAAGGATTTTCCGAAAATTCTGATATATTGCCGGGCCTTTTCCTTAAATATTTCTTAAAATGTTCTGAATTGAAAGCTTAATTTTTGGAAATGGAAAAATATCTGGAAAGTTCATCTCATTAATTTTCTGATCAAGATCTGGTCCAGCTGTTCCAAGAGCTCCTTGCCTCTGATTACGTCCCCTGCTTCCAGGTAGATTATGTGTTTTGCTAACTCTTCAGATATTGAGTCCACTTCAGCTCTAAATTGCTCAATGACTTCCGGACTGCCAACAACAACCAATTTCTGAACCCTGGGATCTCTGGCTGCTCTCTGCAAATTCAGAATTGCCGAATCTATGGATCCCTTGGTCTTGACAACCTCGAACACATACTGAACGCTGCCTATGTTTCCCAACTTGGCTCTCCAGACAAGATCCACCCTAGCTCCCCTAGCTATTGTTACCTCTGGCTCCACATCGAATCCCAGGCTAGATCCTATAGCTTCCAGGCATTCCACTAGGTAATCATGATCGATCTCGACCATCTCTTCCGATGGCCTCTGCACGGAGATTGCAGTCATCTCTTCCGATGGCTTCTGCGTCGAGATGAAGTAGAGGAAGTAATCCACAGCAAGTAAATCCACATCTCCCAGCTTCTGGCTCAGCAGGGATGCTATCTGCTTCAGGATCGAATTGAACTTAACATAGGTTTCGCCGTCGATGTTTTGCTGCTTCAGTGGAATTGCATATCCGAATCCCAGCATCTCCAGAGCTTTTCTGGATCGCGTATTCCAGATCCCATATTCTTTTGGATTTACATGGCAGAGAATCTCTGTGATCTGAGCTGGGCCAATATACTTGACTTGAGCCCTGAATTCGTTGTATCTCTGCTGTATTGGTGCCTCTCCATACAGCAGGTTCTTTAGCTGATCCTTTAAGTCCTGCAGCTGAACATGGTCAATAACCCGATCCGCCAAATAATCCTTGTTACCCCCAGCCTGCATTTGCCCAGAGCATTGCCATGATTTGCCTGAAATCCCCTTCCGAAAACTGGTTAATCGATTCCTTCCCGAGCTTTGACTGGAAGAACTTCAGCTTCTGAATTCTTAAGAATTCCGAGTATCTTCAGCTCCCTGTTTAGCTTTCCTTCACAAGACTGATCATATCGATAAGCATTAGCAAGCCCTGAACTGAGAAAGCCCTTGTTTCAATTATACGAAAAGACTTTGCAAAGAGTAAATTAAATAAAGTTATATATGAAAAATTCTTGAAACATGGACACGCTGAAGATAGCAGTGGTTGGTGTTGGTGGATGCGGTAAAAACATGGCTCAGCAAGTAAAAGGTAGAATGGAAAATCTGGAGACAATAGCAATAAACACTGATAGAATGAGTTTAAAATCTTCCCGGGTAGACAAAAAAGTTCTGATTGAAGCATCCAGAGAGATGGAAAGTGTAAGGGAAGCTGCTAAAATTTCAAGAGATTTGCTGAAAGATGTGCTGAAGGATAAAAATCTTGTTTTCGTTATTGCTGGCATGGGTGGTGCAACTGGAACGGCAGCTTCGCCAGTTGTTGCTGAAGTTGCGAAGGAGCTGGGTGCAGTTGTGATTGCTGTGGTAACAGTTCCTTTTAAAGTGGAGACTCGTGAAAGAAGAAGAAGGGCTTTTGAAGGTTTGGAGGAATTGAGAAGGGTTGCAGACACAGTTATTGTGCTGGAGAACGAAATCCTGCTGAAATATTTTGGAGATCTTCCGCTGAGCGATGGATTCGTGATGATGAACGAGCTTGTTGCAGAGGCACTTATGGGCATCTCTGAACTTATAAAACAGTCCTGCCTGGACTTGGCAGACCTTAAAGCAATGATGACGGGTGTTGGCATGCTGCTTGTTGCTGAGAAAACCGCTGCAGGGCTGGATTATTATCCCTGGTTGGGGGCTAATTATCGAAAAGCAAAGTGTGCGCTCGTGCACTTAACAGCTGGCCCTGAAAATACGGTGGAGGAGTTAAGTGATTTCATGGAGGAGCTAACTTCAGAATTGGAAAATGCAAATGTAGTATGGAGTGTGAGAGTAGAGGAAGGGCAAAAAGGGATTGCTGCAATTGTAGTTGTGATTGGAGTAGACTGGAATGGATCAAATGAATAAAAATTACAATTGTTGAGAAATTTACCGGTAAATTTAAGCTTAAATCCCTCCCCCACGCGC
>CAYSRI010000044.1:0-10734 GCA_964433405.1 uncultured archaeon
AGCATTAAAATACTACTTAACAGGTTTAATTGACGGCTATAAAATTCTGCTCAACTATAAAGCGCAAGATAAATCCTATAAAATGGAGGAGGAAAAACCATGATTAAAAAATTCTTAAATTTATGCTTAGAAAAATTCTGCAGAAAAAGCTTCCCACTATGGGAGAAGCTTGGATTCCACATCCTGCCAGTCCATTATTATTCCCCCGTACCAGAAATAGGTAAGCTACGAGATGATGTATGGAAAAACGTTTCAGAGCTCGTTGGAATCAACATAAACGAAGAGTTTCAGCTTAAGCTGCTGGAAGAATTTAAACGTTACAGTAAAGAGTTCAACAGCCTTCCGCTGTATGGTGAGTCAAAAAATCGCTACTATATCTATAACAGCAGTTTTGGCTCTGTTGATGGAGAGATCTACTACTGCATGATCCGCCATTTCAAACCTAGGAAAATTATTGAGGTAGGTGCTGGCTTTTCAACATTACTGGCGTATGAAGCGATCAATATTAATAGGGAGGAAGGTTACGACTGCGAGCTTATCGCTATCGATCCCTATCCTATGGAGACTTTAAAGAGGTCTCAGGTGGCAAGACTAATAGAGAAGCCAGTTCAGGAATTAAATTTATCAGAATTTAAGACTCTGAAGGAAAGCGATATTATTTTCATAGATTCAACCCACACAGTCAAGATAGGGGGAGACGTTGTCTACTTGTACCTCGAAGTTCTGCCAAGGCTAAACAAAGGCTTTTTAACTTACTGTTGCTGCTAAGTCCCCTTCCGAAAGGGGGATACAGCAGGGGAGGTGGGTGGGAGTAAAAGCTTTATATAGTTCCAATGAATAACAAGCAGATAAGAAAATGATACTCACCTACAAATTCCGCATTTATCCCTCTAAGACGGCTGAAGAAAAGCTAAAAGAACAGCTTGAGTTATGCAGATGGTTATACAACAGACTTCTTGAAGAAATAAACAGAGCAAAAGAAGAAGGTAGAAAGATAAACTGGAGAGACTCTCAGGATCTCATTACAAAGCTTAAGCAGGAGAAACCAGAACTGAACAAAGTATACTCCAAGGTTCTGCAGATGGTAAATTACCAGCTGTGGTCAAATATCAAAGCCTTGAAAGAGCTAAAGAAGAATGGAAAGAAGGTAGGGAAGCTTCGCTACAAAACCTCTCCAAATTCATTCAAAACTCTCAACTTCAATCAATCAGGATTCAAAATAGATGCTGAAAGAAAGAAGCTTATTCTCTCAAAAGTTGGAGAAATTCCGATAAAGCTTCACGGACTGATTGAAGGCAGGATTAAAGGAGCGATCATTAAGAGAACGAAACCGGAAAGTGGTTCGCAATATACTAGGTAGAAGTTGATAAGAACCGCTACCAAAAACTGGCAGAGCTGTAGGAATAGGCGTAGGGGATGATCGAGGGGCAAGTTCTCTCTGTGAAGCGAGAAGCCACTTGTGTGAGCGAGGGTAGTTCAAGTCGTGTAGATTCTTTCTTTACAGGTAAACACTTCAGATCAGGACTGAATCAATTCTCCTTGCTCAGCGAGTTTTGCAAGATCTTAAATCCCATATTTTTGAGTATTCTAACACCTTCGGAATTGTATGGAAAAACGTTCTGTGAGATGTAGTCCTCAATGAATTTTTCTGCGAGTCTCAAAGGATCCCCATCGACGGTATTTGATTTCGAAACGTAGAGCTTCATTTCAAGTAGCTTTTCCTTTAAATCGCACTCAAATTCGCTTCCATCGCTAACTGGAATACCGTTTAGACTTCCACGCCAGAATACCACCAGACCATTGCCAAAGAGCTCTTGATACTTCGATATTTGCTTTCTGAAATACAGATCTGCAAAAAGGGCTTTACTTTCGATCCATCTAATCTTTTTGCCGAGGAATTCCAGGGGTTCTTCGAAAAAGAAGTCAGGCGTCTTTTGCATTCTGAGCTCTTTTTCAGTTTTGAATTCAATTCCTAGGCTTTTTAGTTTGTCTTCTATTATCTTCTCACCCATCTTACCTAGTGACCATTGAAGCTTGGCCGCAATTGGTGAATAAATGAAATCTTTCGAAACCGCATCATAAACAAGCTTTGCTAGGTCCTCATCGAGTTCCTTGGGATTCCTAAGAGCATTGTTGATTTGCTTCGTTGAGAAGTCCATTCCCTTCAGCAAAAGTCTGACCTTCAGAACAGGTGTTAATGTTAACCACTCTGGAAACCTTTTTTTCTCATTCCAGTACTGGAGAATCTCTTTAGTTCTTCCTGAGAACAGATGATACTTTCTCTTAACACTTTCGACCTTTTTTTGCATTAAAATGGCGTGCATTATCCCTCTCGGAGCTTGAAACTTCTCTAAATCCGAAATTCTGTTTAAATTTCTGCGTAATGTCGAATAATCTTCGATTGAAAGTCTCATAAGTTTTCACACATCTTGAGGTGCATCAGATAATCATCTATTGCGTATAGGAGCGAGCTTACCTTTCTGGCCCTTATCTCGATCACGATCTTCTCCTTTTCTGAGTAGCACTTGCACCAGTCCGGATCATCGACTCTTAAAGCCATTGCAATCTTTTCGGCATCTTTGCTCTCAATCTCTAGGCGAGCATAGCACAGCAAAGCCTATCTACCTCCTTCAAAAATTCTTCTACTTTCTCCCTTTCGATATTCGCACCCGCTGCTACCCTGTGCCCCCCACCGACTCCGCCTACACGAAGAGCGGAGAGACGCATGACTTCAGCCAAATCGAGCTTTTTTGCGATCTTTTCTGTTGCCCTTGCGGAAATCTTCACTTTTCCATCCTTCTTTATGTTTATTACAACTATGGGCTTGTCGGGTAAAAGATACCGTGAAAGAATTGTGGCTATGGGGCTAGTCGATACTGCGTCGTCCAGTACGAGATAGCGGATGCAAAAACCCTCTTTAACCTCACTTCTGCACTTTACCAGTTCCTCTAGGATTTCAACTGTAAACTTCTCGCTGATCTCTATTCCAGCCTTAAGTGCCTCACGATCTCCCAGAAGTATGCTTAATGCAGTGCTTGTCTCTCCTGCACGTCCGCAGGAGTTTATCACGTCAACCAGGCTGATTGCATTCTGTAGTGGTAAATTCTTAAGCAAAATCTTTTTGCCCACGATTTGTTCGATCACACCTTCGTAAGCACCTATTTTTAAAAGTCTGAGCACCACGGCGTCGGCAAGCTTCTGAGTTTCCTTAAAGCCTAACTCATCCACTTCTTTATCCCGATCTAGGCCGAGCTTTTTTAAGAAAGACTCTAGTTCGTCATCCTTTTTATAAAAGTCAAGATAGGGCTCTAGACTCATTTTTAAAGCCTTATAAAGCTTTCCTGAGGGTAAATACAGTCCTGGTTTGACTTCTGCAAAGCCAGAGGAAATGGATTCTTCCAGTATTTCCCCGTTAATGCTTACAAACTTTTGTTTGTCTCCAATAGCTCCGAGGATCGCTATGGATGAAAGATCCTTATTGTTTCCGAGCTCGTTCGCAAATAAGTAGGCAATACCACTTGCCGAAACCTCATAAGTTCCGTCTATACCGACCAGGTGAGGATTAACGTGTGCAAAACTTCTTTTGGGATTTATAGTTCCGTTCGGTTTATGGTGGTCAAGTACAATAATGTCAGCATCTATGCGGGACATGAGATCACTATATCCACTACCCATGTCTGCGAAGATCTGCAAGCCATCAGTTTCAGGTTCAAACTCATTCAAACCCTTAAGAAAGCTAAGATGAAATTCCTTTCCAGCCCTAAGCAGGGATTTGGCTATTATTGCTCCTGCAGCAATTCCGTCTGCATCGTAGTGTGTGTATACTCTTGCGAAATTGTGCTTGGATACAAGCTCCACAGCTTTTTTTGCAAGTTCTCTAATTTTTAAGCCCGAATTCATCATGAATTACTCTCAAAGCGTTGATTCCATCTTCCGCCTTTACTGCAAACGAAATATTGTACTCTGAACAGCTCTGGCTTATCATCACCACGTTAATCTTATTTTTACCCAAGGCCGAAAAAATTCTCCCTGCAACGCCTGGGGTGCCGGCCATTCCGGCTCCAACAGCGCTAACTATCGCGATGTTCTCAATCTTTGAAACCTTGATCACACCGTTTTCGATTATCTTTAAAGCCTGATAGGCTTTTTCCACGTCCTTATTGTCAACCACAATTGAAAGATTCAATTCGGAAGAACTCTGAGAAACCATGATAACGTTAACTCTTTCCTGAGCCAGTATGCTAAAAACTCTGGACATTATTTCTGCGAAATCGAACCCAGCACCGCTTATATTGACGATTCCTGTATTCTGTATTAGGCTTAGTGCTTTGACTATGTCTTTGCTCGCCTTTGTGCTTGCACATATGACTGTCCCAACCGCGTCGGGATTGAAAACATTCTTTATCCTAACGGGAATCCCCTTTCTCATCACAGGAATAAGTGCTAACGGGTGAAGTATTTTCGCTCCGAAGTGGGACAGTTCCATCGCCTCTTGATAAGATATCTCGGGGATGAACTTTGCTTCTGGTACGAACTTCGGATCGCAAGTCATTATGCCGTCAACTTCCTTCCAGAGCCAAACTTCATCGGCATTCAGCGCGGAAGCGAGAATCGTTGCTGTATAGTCGCTCCCTCCTCTACCGAGCGTTGTTATTGTACCATCTTCTGTTGCTCCTATGAATCCTGTCACAACTGGTACAGTTTTCTTTATTTTCAAAAGGGGTTCTAGTCTTGTTTTTATTAAATCGTAAACACCTGGCAGGGGCTTCGCTCTTCCGTAGTTCTTGTCTGTTATTATCCCTGCGTCTCCTCCGGTCATCGCCACTGAGTCCACACCCAAAGACAAAAGCGAAGCAGACATTATTGGGGCTACGAGTCTCTCTCCAAAGGAGACTATGTAGTCCTCACTCCTCTTGGTAAGCTCTCCTAGGTAGCTAATACCAAGCAGAACTTTTTCGAGCTCGTCAAATAACCTTTCAAGAGCCTGAACCACTCTAATCTTAATATCATCGCTTAGCACTGCCTTTTCCACGGCTTCGTAATGTCTTTTCATCATTTCTGCGACAAATAGCTTAACATAGCCGGCGCTGGCTCCGCTACTACACTTCGCTGCCGCAGATAGAAGCGAGTCTGTTACGCCTGACATTGCAGAGACGACTACAACTATTTCGTTTCCTTCTGAAAATTTCTTGATGAGATTAGCGCAATGGAGAATACTATTTCCATCTTTTAAACTCACACCTCCAAATTTCATCACGATTCTCATATCCAAGCTGAAATGATCCAAGAAATATAAATCTGTCGAAAAAAGGTTTTTAACTTACCGTTGCTGCTAAGTCTCCTTCCGAAAAGGGATAAAGCGGGGGAGATGCTTTCTCTGTCCTAGCCTTTAAACCTCTCTATTTGTTTAAACATTTCTATTTGGAAACTGTTGACTGCGGCGTTCAATTTTTTGGGACAGCTGGAAAGATTTAAATACGATGAAAAATAACACTCACGAATTGCAATATTAGATTAAAGAAATATTGCAATTGGGGTAAAAAATGAAAATAGGATCAGTAATAATTTGTAGTGTGCTGGTGGCTTTAGCAGCCTTCTTTTTGGGCTGTGCAGATCAGACTCAAAGTGGGGCATCAGAAAACATCCCTACAACAACTCAATCCGTGGAAGCTAAGGTCGAATGTCCTGTAGGATCTTTTGTCAGAACTCAGGAAGGTGAGTTCAAAGTGACAGGAATAGAGAAAATAACAGTAGCAGGAAAGTCGATGGATATGTGTTGTATGGAGGTTAAAAGCGGTGAGGAAAGATCAAAATTCTGCCACGACATGGTGGTTGTTGACTTGGGCATGTGGGGATATAGAAATGCAGTTTTGTGGACTACGGATGACAAAACGGGAACATTCTATAAGGCCGCTGAAGGGTTCGAAAAGGACGGTAAATACTGCCTGCAAAGCTATGATGTTTCTGGAACTTCAGAAGGAATGATGTGCAACTATAAACAGGGTACGCAAGTTTGTACCATCGTTTATGATGAAGCTGGAAAAGTTCAGCTGGAAAGCTGCCATTAGCAGTCCAATTTTTTATAAATTTTTATTAATTTTTTGTATGACTGGGATAATGTTTTAAAATCCTGAAAGGACAGAATTCAATGATTGCGATCATAAACTATGGTGTTGGAAATCTTAGGAGCGTCTATAACGCGCTTAATAAAGTTGGAGCTGAAGCAAGAATAACTTCTGATCCGGAGGAAATAAAGAAATCTTCAGCAATCGTTTTTCCTGGCGTTGGAGCTTTCAAGTCAGCCATAGATAGATTGAGGAGTAAGGAATACGAGTTTCCTGATGTACCAAAGCTGGGAATATGTTTGGGGATGCAACTCTTTGCCACGAAAAGTTTTGAAAACGGTGTTCACGAGGGATTGAACTACATTCCCGGAGAAGTTATTAGGTTCCCGAAATTTGTGGGTAAAATTCCGCATATGGGATGGAATGAGCTTAAAATCAGGAGAGAATCAGAAATCTTTGACGGTATCGAGGATGGAAGTATGTTTTACTTTGTTCACTCATACTACCTTAAAACTGACGAAAAGTTCGTCGTGGCGGAGACTGAGTACGGGATAAAATTTGCATCAGCAGTAGAGTCTGGCGATTGTTTCGGTGTGCAGTTTCACCCAGAAAAAAGCGGTGACATTGGTTTGAAGATTTTGAAAAATTTCGTTCAAATTGCGAGAAGATAGCTTAGAAATCAAGAAGCGTTTTCTGTTTACTGACCTTTCCGCAGAGTTCTCCCAATGTCCTGAAGTGCTTTTCGTATTCTTCCCTAAGCTGGGGTCTGTACAGAACTGCTGCAGGGTGGTATAAAGGCAGAATTTTAACCTTTTTTCCCCATTTTTCAGCCTCAAAAACCTTTCCGTTTACTTTTGTAATCGAGCTGAATGGTAGTCCGAATAAATCGAATATGAAGCTCGCAGAGTGTCTCCCCAAGCAGACTACGAGATTTGGTTTTATTACGTTGAGCTGCCGCACTAAATAACCTCCACATGCTTCAACCTCTTCGGGCAGCGGATCTCTGTTATTTGGGGGTCTACACTTCAAAACGTTGCATATGAACACTTCTTCTCTGCTTAACCCTACAGATGCCATAAGCTCAGTGAGAAGCTTTCCTGCACTTCCTACAAAAGGCTCTCCTTTCAGGTCTTCTTCTCTACCTGGTGCTTCCCCAACAAAAACAATCCCAGAACTACCATTGCCAACACCAGGGACGTAATTTGTCTTTGTTAGGTGCAAAGGGCATTTCTTGCAATTTAGAATCTCCCTTTTAATGTCTTCAAGGGTTTCCATATCCTTCGCGGAATGTAGCCCGTCGTGTGGTTTCCCAATCATCTCCTTTCATGGGACGCATGGCTGACGGGCAGTATTATTCTTTTTGATAAGGTTAAAAATTTTTTCCTCCTCTGGACCATTATTTGCTCCTCTTTATAAGGAAATCCGTGAGTTCCTCAATTTCTTTTCTCTTCTGCATGTTTTTAATGCAGGATAGTCTATTTTTTGCCATCTCTATATATTCTTGCGCTTTCTTTCTCGCATAATCGATAGCACCGCATTCCTGAAGTTTTTCAACGTCTTTTTTGATATCTTCTACACTTGCTTTTTGCTTTCCAAAGGTTTCCAGCTCTATCCCCTTCTCAAAAGCTTTTATAACTATCAGAGTTTTCTTTCCCTTCACCAAATCGCTTCCCCAGTCCTTACCAATGTCCTTGCCTATCAAATCTAGGAGATCGTCATGAATCTGAAATCCGATCCCTGCAAGCAGTCCGTATTCCCATAGGGGCTGAAAATATTCTTCTTTTCCGAATAATATCGCAGGAAGGGAAGAAGAGGCCGCTATTAGAACTCCTGTTTTTAACTTTACCATTTCGATATATTCGGGTTCTTTAACCATTTTTGTCTCGAAGCTAATGTCCATATACTGACCTTCGCATATCTTCACGCATACATCCGACAGTATTTCGACAGCTTTTCGCACGTTTTCCCCGCTAACATCGCACTTTGAGAGAAGTTTAAACGCCTCAGCGAAAAGGGTATCTCCAGCGAGAATGGCTGTTGCTTCACCAAAAACAGTGTGTACTGTTTTAACGTTTCTTCTCATCTCATCTCTATCCATGATATCATCATGGATAAGGGTGAAGTTGTGTATGACTTCGAGGGCTACAATGCCAGGCATTATTTTTCCGTAATCTTCTTCTAAAGCTTCTGTTATAACCATGGCTATGACTGGCCTGAGTCTTTTTCCTCCTGCCTTTATAAGATGTCTTGCGGCCTTGTACAATTCCATCTCTTTCTCTGGAAGATAGCGTGCTAAAGCTTCATTAATTATTTTTACTTTTTCTTGAATGTCTATCATTTTCTTCCCTCGCAGAACGTCTTTAAATCTATTCCCCTAAATCTCAGCCAATCTGCGAGTTTACCACTTATAAATATAGGTTTTCTTTTTAACTCCTCAGGGGTTCGGCAGCCCGTGAGGAACATCGCAGTCTTGAGACCTGTTAAGAAGCGTAGAATCTTTCTCTCAACGGATTCGGGGCTTATTTTCGCTGGAGCTAAGAATGGAAGTGCTGAACTTGAGATCTTCGCTCCTAAAGCCAAGCTTTTTGCTATGTCCAATCCACTCCTTATTCCGCCTGTAGCAATCGTTGGAAGGACGTCAGCGCAGTCCACTATAGAATAGGCGGTTGGAATTCCCCAATCTGCGAAATCAAATCCAACATCTTTGAGAACTTCATCCTCGCATCTGAAGGCTTCGACGATGCTGAAGGAAGTCCCCCCTTTGCCTCCGACGTCTACAGCATAAACCCCGGCATTTTTAAGCTCTATCGCAACTTCTCGACTTATTCCTGCTCCTGTTTCTTTCACTATTACGGGAACTTTAACGCTACTGCAAATCTCTTCAATTGCTTTAAGACAGCCCTTAGCATCTCTTTCTCCCTCTTCTTGGATTGCTTCTTGGAGGTAGTTGAGGTGAATGGCCAGTGCATCTGCATCGACCATTTCGATTACTTTGTCTACAATCTCCGGATCTTTGATTATTTGTGGAGCACCAATATTTGCATAAATAAAAGCATTTGGAGCTTTTTCCCGCACTACCGAGAAGGTTTTTACTACCTTTTCATCTTCCAGCCCGGCCCTTTGGCTGCCTAAACCCATGCCTATGCCTGTTCTTTCAACCGCGATTGCCAGATTCTCATTTATTTTTTCCGTCTCTTCATGCCCACCTGTCATTGATGCAATCAAAAATGGAAAAGAAAGTTTTTTTGTTCCAAAATAAACTGAGGTATCTATTTCTGAGTAGTTTATCTCCGGGAGTGCCTGATTTATCAGCATCACATCTTCTAGCCCTGTATAGCCTGACTCGACGTCTTCAGTTAGGCAGATCCTTATATGATCTATTTTTCTTTTTGAGGTTTTCACAGAATCACCTCGGTTCCGACTTCTTCGCCATCAAGAAATTTCTTAACGTTTTCTCCGATACCCTTGAATATAAAAACCCTGCACCTGTGCTTCATTGCGAAGATCCTTTCAAGTTTACCCTCCATTTTGCCTGTTGCATCGCTTTCGCCAATTTTATCAGCCTCCATTCCACGAGTAAATTTTCTTACCACTTTCCCACCAACAATTACTCCTTCAACATTGGTTGCAAAGCCGATTCTTTCAGCTTTGAATTTTTCTGCGAACTCTACAACAAGATCATCGCCTGAAGTTATTCCAAAATCCAGATTAACATCTCCGTGCAGCACAGGTAAAAATCCCTTCCTGAGTAACTCAGCAACTTTCGAAAAATCGGAAGTCATTGGATCGAGCCCTATTGCGGGTACGTTGAATTCAAGGAGTTTTTTACAGAACTCTTCGTTTAGTCTGATACATGCATCGTGGATCTTAGCTATGGAAATTGGATTCTCTAACCCGTATTTTTTCACATGTGGATGCCCGAAGGAACCTGCGCCGTGCACCAGTATGAGATCCATGTAGTTCCGGGCAATTGCGGATGATATTTCTTCAATCGCTTTCTTGTTTAGATCTTCAAAACCTTCTTTATTCGTGATTACAGATCCGCCAATCTTAAGAATCCTCAATCCTAACACCCTCCATTTCCGGTTTAACAACGAAGCCTCCATCGGGCTTTCTACCGCGGTAAATGCCAAAAATGCACCCTCCACCACCAGCTCCTGTAAGCTTGGCCTTAAAGCCATCTTTTTCAAGCTTGGAAATCAGTTCATCGATTTCAGGCGAGCTTACGCCTATTGCTCTGAGCAGGGACTGGTTGATGTGTATTAATTCCTCAAAATCCTCGGACTCACATCTCGGAGCTTTAAGGGCTATTGCATCTATTGCGTCGAAAATCTTCTCAAGAACTTCTGGATGCTTCTCCCTCATTTTTGCAACCTTTTCAACCATCAGCTTTGTCGACCTTTCCCAAAGCTTTAGCACAAAGAAATCAAATGGGATTTCAACTTTTTTCCTCTCAGGAAATATCCAGGATCCGCCAAATGTTGAAATAAAAGGATCGATTCCGCTCGCCCTACCCTGTACGTCGAGCTCAACCTTTTTTGCCAGTTCAAAGATTTCTTCATCAGTTAGCATGAAATCAAATTCCCCGCTCAAAGCCTTCAAAGTGGCAACAGTAACCGCAGCGGAGCTTCCTAAACCTGATGCAATCGGAATATCG
Source organism: uncultured archaeon (assembly GCA_964433405.1). Lineage (GTDB taxonomy): Archaea > Halobacteriota > Archaeoglobi > Archaeoglobales > Archaeoglobaceae > WYZ-LMO2. The sequence continues at coordinate 10,723 of CAYSRI010000044.1, forward strand.
CTTTTGATAACC
>CAYSRI010000045.1:0-10474 GCA_964433405.1 uncultured archaeon
CGTAAGGGTTGTGGATCGATATCGCAACTTCGCTTCGCCCTTCATAACCTGCATCCCAGACTGCAGTGATAACGTTTGCTCCGCATCTCACTAGGCTTGATCTGGGCTTTGCAATTGCCATCAGGTCATCATCGAGTTTGACGATCTCGTTCAGAACTGCCTTGTAAATCCCCTGAGGAAGATAGACCCAGTCTTTGAACACTATCTCCTCCGTTTCGGCCAGAATCCTCTGGCTGTTGTCGAAATCTATTTTTCCTGCACTTTTGAACCTAGCTACAGATTTCAGGGTGCAGTCAAATCCATTCGGCTGAAGCTGGGTATTTAGGTCTATGAAATTCCTAATAAGTCCCTTTTCAATCCTTTTCCTTATTTCCTCAGAATTCAAAACGCACATGAAAAAATGAAGACTTAAATTTAGATTTTTCTTTTGCCCTAAAACTTTTATTTACACTCACTGAACGAACAGCATGTGTGAATCGAAAGTTTTCTCTGCAGACGGCAGGCTTTTGATGGAGGATGTTGTGAGGATAAAGGTTGAAGGAGGTCTTTTAAAGATGTGGGATATCTTGGGAGAATCAAAACAGGTTAGAGGAAGGATTTTGGAGGTGGATCTTGTAGCCCATAGAGTTAGATTGGAGGTGTTATAATGAAAATTAGGGTTGCTATAAACGGGTACGGAACAATAGGTAAGAGGGTTGCAGATGCAGTCGCTCTTCAGGACGATATGGAGGTTGTTGGAGTCACAAAGACGAAACCGGACTTTGAAGCAAGAATTGCAGCCAAAAAATTCGACCTTTACTTGGCAAAGGGGGAGAATGCTGAACTTTTTGCGAAGGCAGGAATTGAAACCTGTGGAAATCTTGAGGACTTGCTGGCAAAGGCGGACTTGGTTGTTGACTGCAGCCCTGACAAGGTCGGAGCAGAAAACAAGAAGATATACGAAAAGCTTGGAATAAAGGCCATATTCCAGGGCGGTGAGAAAAAAGAAGTTGCTGAAGTTTCCTTTAATGCTCTTGCTAACTACGACCAAGCGAAGGGCAAACGTTTCGTTAGAGTAGTGAGCTGTAACACAACAGCCTTAACGAGGCTCATATATGTGCTAAAGACGAACTTCAAGATTGGAAGGGTTCGGGCAACAATACTCAGAAGGATAGCGGATCCAAAGGAGGACAAGAAGGGTTTGACAAACGCAATAATGCCCGATCCGATTTCATTGCCATCACATCATGCAAAGGATGTTAAGACAGTCCTTCCTGACGTCGATATCGTGACAACGGCTTTTAAACTACCTACAACCCTAATGCATGTTCACTCGCTCTCTATCGAAATGAAGGAAAAAGTTAATAGGGAAGATGTGATTTCTGTGCTTGAAAGAGAGCCAAGAATTATGCTTGTTTCGGAAGCGGATGGCTTTACGTCTACCGCGAAGATTATCGAATTTGCAAGGGAATTCAGAGCGCGATACGATCTTTTCGAAAACATCGTGTGGCTTGAGTCTATTGCATTCGATGGAAACGATCTCTTCGTAACGCAGGCGGTGCACCAGGAGGCGATTGTGGTGCCTGAGAACGTTGACGCTATAAGAGCGATTTTTGGAGTAGAGAAGAAGCTAAGCATAGAAAAAACGAACAAATCCCTTCGTATAGGGGAGAAAAATTTATAAACTTTTTGATTACTTGGATTATGGACGTGGAAACAAGGAAATCAATATTGATGGACGCTTTCAATGAATTGAAAGAGAAATGGTCTGTAGACGAGAGATTTTTGAGTTCAAAAGAAGAAGAACCTACTACTGTTGATGGCCTGCCTGAAAGCAAGGTGAACGATCTCCTGCAGTTGAAGGAGAAATACAAGCTCGACGAGATTGGGTTTGTATTCCTGGTTGGAGCCGCGGTAGGGTTCTATCAGGGGCAGAGGAATGTAAAGAGCGTTGTACGTGAAATGTTGCATTCAGTGAATGAAGTCGTGAATAGTTTTCTAAGAAAGTCATGAAGTATGCGATAAAAATCGCATACTTCGGCGATAATTTTTTTGGTAGCCAGTTTCAGCCTGATCGCAGAACTGTTGCGGGAGAAATTCTGAAAGCTTTGAGTACTTTGGGAATAAATTCAAGGCTCAACTTTGCTGGTCGGACTGATGCAGGGGTTCATGCTCTGGGACAGGTAGTTTCATTCAGCGCCGAATCTGAAATCACTCCAAGAATGTTGAATTCAGAATTGCCTGATGACATCACCGCATGGGCTATTGCTCAGGTTCCCGAGAACTTTAATCCAAGAAAGGCAGAAAGCAGGATTTATTCATATGTTTTTTACGATGACAATTACGATATTTCTGCTATCGAAGAAGCTTTAAGGATTCTTCACGGTACTTGGGACTTTTCGAATTTCACTAAGGGTTACAAGGGAGGAAAGAGGACGATCTACAGGGCAGAGTTACAGAAAAGCGGAGAATTTTTGGTTTTTGAAATTGAGGGGAATGCCTTTACATGGAATATGGTTCGCTGTATCGCCACAGCTCTGAAGAAAGTTGGGAAGGAGGGGAATTTGGAATGGTTTAAAAAAATGCTCGTTCCTGAGAAACACAGAGAAAGAGTCCCGCCTTCTCCCGCAGAAGGTCTTCTGCTCAAGGACGTTAGATATAGGGATATAACTTTTGAAGTCGACGAGTATGCGATGAGGCTGCTCCATCTTCGACTGAGGAAAAGACTTATCGAAAGCGGAATTCGTTACAAGCTTTTTTCCCTAGAACTTGAAGCTTCTCAGTCCAGAAAATAGAACCGCAAGTGCGATTTTTTTCGTTAGGAATGCGGACGGTATTGGGCAGTCGCCGTACCTTATAATTATGTCATTATTCAGTTTTTCAACTCTGCTTATTGCTTCAAAGATACCCTCCATGGTTATCTCTTCTTTGGGACCGCAGAAGAGCAGGAGAGCGGATTTGGCCTTTTCAAGCTCCGTATTTATGCTCAGATTATTCATAGCCTGCTCCAGCATTTCGAGAATTCTCCTTGTTCTTATGGCCTTAAGCTCGCTTGCTTTCTTGAAAAAATCAAAATTAACCTTCTGTTCTGCAAATCCCACAACCGAGAAACCGTCTGATTTCAGCGCATTGAAAATGTCAGAGGTATCGACAACGACTTCACCAGCAACCCTCTTCTTGATGTCTACCTCACCAGCCAGAGCGAGCATGTTCATAGCGTCGAATATCTTCGCGTCAGAGTCTGCCTTACCCTCGAATACCAGAATTATGTCCGAGACCTTCTGTATCGTTCTCATCTTTTTCTTTATTTCAGACATATCAACAGCACCCAGGCTTGGTATTAGGGTTAGATAGATAATCGGGTCTTCTGAGAAGGCTTTCAGTCTTTCGCAGAATTCCACCGACACATCAAATGCGAAATCGTCTTCAAGGGAAGTTATAACTAGATTTCCCTCCCATATCTCGTAATGCCTAGTTAAGGCATTTATAAAACCGGGAACACCTCTACGGTCTCCAACATAGTACTTTCGATCATCATCAATTGAAATACTTCTTATCTGGAGCTCATCACTTAGAATGGCAAAGCATTTGAAGAGAGGAACCCTATTAACCCTTACCCCATGCTTGTAGAACAACTCAGCAATCTTTGCTCCTCTTAGTCCGATTCCAACAGTTAGCAGCCTCATTTTCCTTATTTTGTTACCTTTCCTTTTTACCTCCACGGCTTTGGTTGGGAGTATCCAGCGAAGCCTTAAACTTCAAGATCCATCTTCCGATTCTAGACTTCGAGATCATCATCTTCTGAGTAGCAAAGACCTATTGGTCTATTCATGACCGCAAGACCTCAGACAAACCCGAGTTAATGAACATCTTCAGAACCTAACTTCCTTCATCAAGATTTAAGTCTTTCGCCATTTCTAGTTTCCGTTTATGGATTCACTGTTCGAGGACAAAGACATTTCTTCTCTGAAGCCACCATGCTCGTTCTATCAGTCAAAGATCTCGGCTAGGACCGCTGGAGACCGATCGACGACGATGATTTTATATAATTCTTTTTTCACTGATTGTTAAGGAGGTGGTTGTTTGCCCGTATTGATGTTCATAATGGATGGACTGCCAGACAGGCCGGTCGGTGGAAAAACCCCCTTGACTGTTGCGAAAAAACCGAAACTGGACAAAATTGCCGAAATAGGAGTGAACGGTATAATGGATACAATCTCCCCAGGAATTAGGCCGGGAAGCGATACGAGCCATTTTGCGCTTCTAGGCTATGATCCCTATAGGTATTATACGGGCAGAGGGCCCATTGAAGCGGCTGGAGTTGGAATCGAGCTGAAACCGGGAGATGTAGCTTTTAGGGCCAACTTTGCAACTGTCGTTGGAAGCGGAAGAGTGTTTGATAAGGTTGTAGTGGATAGAAGAGCGGGCAGAATCGAGCAAACAGAAGATCTAGTAAAGGCTTTAAACGAAATCGACATGGCTGTTGAATTCGAAGTTGCTAGAGCAACGGGGCATAGGGCAGTCGTTGTTTTTAGGGGTCTCTCTTCAGCCGAACTCGGCGAGACTGATCCGAAGGTAGTGGGAGAAAAGGTGAAAACCTGCAAGCCCTTAAGCGATTCAGCAAGAAAAGCAGCTGAAGTGGTGAATGAATTCATGCAAAAGGCCCATGAAGTTTTAGATCACCATCCTTTAAATCTGGAAAGAGAGAAGAAGGGACTGCCAAAGGCAAATGCAATACTTCTGCGCGGAGCAGGGATTATGAAAGAGATTCCGAGCTTCAGAGATAAATACGGACTGAAGCTGGCCGTTGTTTCTGCAACAGCCTTGATCAAGGGTGTTGGAAAAATCGTTGGTGGGGAAGCTTTTACGCCTGCAGGGGCCACTGGGAACAAAAAAACGGATTTGGAAGCAAAGATAAATGCAGCTTTGGATTTGCTAAAGAAGAAAGACGTTGTATTGCTGCATATCAAGGCTCCCGACGAGATAGGGCATGACAGAGACTTTGACGGAAAGGTTGAGTTTTTAGAGAGATTGGATTCTTATCTGGATAAGATTCTGGAGCTTGACTTCTCGAAGAACTGCCTGATTGTTACATCTGATCATTCAACTCCAGTAACCGTTGGGGAGCATACTGCTGATCCGGTTGTTGTATCGATGGTGCATGAGGGAGTAAGGGTTGACGACGTGAAGAGATTTACGGAGTTCGATGCGCCGAAGGGGGGACTTTGCAGGATAAGAGGAATGGATCTGCTGAACATAGCCTTAGATTTGCTGGATCTTTCAAAGAAATTTGGAGCATGATATGTTGGAAAAGCATGTAGAAGCGGTTTTATTCTTGTCTCCTGAGGCTTTGGAGATTTCCGAGATCAGTAGGATCTTGAAGGCGAGACCGGAGGAAATCGAAATGGCCATAGAGGCTGTGGCAAGAAAATACAGGGAGATGGATTCGGCTATAGAAATTGTAAAAGTTGGGAACAGGTATTTAATGAGGGTAAAGCCTGAATTTACCGATATTGTTGAAAAATTCACGGAAAGGGAGCTAGATCGTGGTACCATGAGAACTTTGGCAGTTATCGCGGTCAAGCAGCCAATAACGCTTGCAAAACTGGCGAAGATCAGAGGAAACAAATGTTACGACCACGTGAAGAAACTCATTGAGCTGGAACTCGTAAATGCGGAGAAAAAGGGCAGGTCCACAGTACTGACGACGACGGAGGCGTTTGCATCCTATTTTGGGTTCGAATCCAAAGATCCCGAAGAGATAAAGGAAAAGCTTAAGGATTTTTTAGAGAAAAGCGATTAACGCAGCTTTCTGTAGCAATTCCAGCAAAGGCCGTGGTCAAAATAGCATTCTCTACACACTCTCCTTCCGCACCTTCTGCAGGTGAACTCCGTGACCCTTCCACATTTGCATTTCATCTTCGATCATCCCCTCGCAAGAGCTGGCTCGACAGGGTTGGGGACATGTCAACAGCCCTAATGAGGGGTTGCCTTGCACAGCAATCACCTGCAAGCCCCCCTCTTAGGGAAGGGTGGTTGACTTTAGATCGCTTTCTACGAGTTCTGCGACTCTCTTTCCGCTTTTTAGCATTCCACCAAATATTGGTCCCATTCTCGGAAGATTGTAAACACTAGCGACTGCCATTCCAGCAACATAAAGTCCTTCTACCACTTTTCCAGTTCTTTCAACAACCTGATTCTCCCCAATCTCACAGAATGCTGATCTTTCACCGGGAACTTTTATATCCAGTGGAACTTTGCGGGATGCGACTGCAACAACTTCAGCATCATGCCCTGTGGCATCGACAACAGCCCTGCATTCAACGAAGATCGGGTCTACATGAAGTCCAGCGATTTCAACAGCACTCCATTGCAGGCAAACCCCGGTTATCCTAAGCGGGTTCTCTCTGAAGATAACATCGTCAACCGAAACCCCGTGAATGATCTTGGCCCCGGCATCAACACACTTCGATGCGAGCTTTGCCATGAATTCAGAAGCATCGCAAACAAGCAGAGTTCCTTTATCGACAGCTCTGACGTTGAAGTGCTCTAGGATCTTCTGAGTATCTTTTTCAATGGCGATCTTGTGGAAAAGCATTCCACCCCCACCAATTCCGCCCCCGAAGCTCAACCTTCGCTCGAAAATTACAGTTTTGAACCCCATTTCTGCAAGATAGGTACCAGCTGTAAGTCCCGCAGGACCAGCACCGACAATAACGACGTCACATTTGGTCAGATTCAGCCAGTCCTTAGTGGCCTCCTCAATTATCGCTTTAGTTATTTCTGCTTCCATACTCTGCTTTTTTTCTCGGAGGGAAATATAAATCCTTCGACTCTGAAATTCGGTTTTCATAGCGTAACTTTTTTAAGCAAAAAGTTAAACATACTCACAGCCCGCCTTAGCTCAGCCTGGGAGAGCGCGGGACTGTAGTTTGCCGCTCCGCAGGCAAGCGGAGATCCCGGTGTCCCCGGTTCAAATCCGGGAGGCGGGACTACTCTTCTATTTTTTCTGCGTACCTGAAAATTTCATCTTCATTTCCCGTTAAATCTTCCGTTTTTTTCCAGGCAATTTCGATTTTTTGGATGATTTCAACAATTCTGCTCACCTGCTCGAGAATCTTTCTTCTTGTTTCTTCGTTTTCAACAAGGGTCTCAGCCAGGCCGCTTATAACAGCTAGAGGATTTCTGATTCTGTCAACGATGAATGCGAAAGTTTTTAAATTCTCTGTCAGTCTGTTGAGGAGATCCAGTCTTTTCTTTTCGTCTTCGATCGTTTTAATTGCAAAAGCGATATCTTTTGCAAGGGTTTCAAGAAGAACCTTCTCTTCTTCTCCCGAGTACCTGACACATAGGTAGCCATAGTTATTTCCCTCATAACTTATGCTGAAACACCCCTCTTGTGGAACGTCAGCGATCTTAGCCGAGTAATCAGAAAGAATTTCTTCGACCCTTTTAATCAGCATTTCTTTGTCTCTGATTCGTGCTATGGCTTGGTTAACTTCTATTATTTCCCTGAGGAGCTTGTTCAGCTTCTGAAGCTTAGTAATCTCTTCGACTATCACCATGCAGACCTTTTTTCCTCTAAGTTCAACTGGTACGTAGTTGATAATAAAAACTCTCCCTTCTCGCTCGTCTTGGAAAACTACTGGTTTATTTTCCTCAATGGCTTTCCTTATGTTCTCCAGTCTCCTGTCTGCAACTTCCTTGGAAAAAAGCTCATAATGGCTTTTTCCGAAAGGTTCCATACCTATGCTTTTGATCATCGCTTGGTTTGCTTCGATGAAAACCCCGTTTTCGTCAACCAAAGCGATTAGGATCGGAGAGTGTTCGAAAATCTTCCTGTACCTTTCTTCACTTTCTTTCAGTCTTTCCTGAAGTTCTAGTTTCTCCGTGACGTCTCTGTAGTTTCCCACAAAACCAACGATTCTACCTCTCTCCCATAACAGCCTGATATTCCCTTCAAAAATTATTTTTCTTCCATCTCTTCTTTTGGCTTCCAATATAAGTCCTTTGAGATCTCTTTTTTCCCTGAAGGCCCTGTTGTAGGCTTTGAATATGCTCTCAGCCATCTCTTTGTTCAATCCTAGGAGATCGGCAAAATTTTTACCTATAACCTCATCTCTTGAATAGCCCAAAGCTTCTTCAAAGGCTCTGTTGACTTCAATAAATCTGCCCTGGAGATCCGTTACGACAATTATGTCTAGGGAGTGATCGAAGAACTCTCTATACTTTTCTGCCGATTTCTTCTCTGTTAGATCCTTCAAACAAATTAAAGCAGCTCGTCTCCCCCCGACTGTTACGCTCTCAAGGATTATCTCCATCCATATTTCTCTCCCATTTTGCTGCAGAACGATCCCTTCAAAAGGCGTGGTCTTCTCCCCTTTTAAGGCCCTTCTGATTCTATCCATTAATGCTTCTCTGTAATCGGGATGCATTAGCTCCTCGATCCCGCGTTTAAACTCTTTTCCTAGAAATTCAGCTGCTTTTGAATTTGCATAGATGATTCTTTCTCCATCATAGATTATCAATGCATCTGGATTGCATTCAGAGAGTACTCCAAGTAATTCTTCGAAATCTTTTCCGATGCCCATTGTAAAGTAATTTATCAAAATAGTAATATTTAAAGATTGTGGTTTAATTTGGGGGAAGGATCTAATAAAGTTTAGGGTTGAAGCGCATGTGACTTTAATTCCTGGTGATCTATCCACTCTTTCAGCCAGCTTTTTATCTTATCTAAGGTTTTCAATTCGACGTCGTATACATTGAGAATTCCCAAAAGCTCGCCCTTCCTTATGTCTCCATCTGCAATTGGAAGGAAAACGGCCTTTTCAATCTCCTTCTCTTCCTCGACTCTGCTCATCCTACGCTGGACAGTATCCAATACTACACCGAAAGGATGCCTCATCATACCGAAAGGAGAAACTATTGTATTCTTTGGCAGCTTCAATTTCTTTGTAGATACAAAGCAGGGTTCTCCGGCTTTTAATTTCCTGTTCTCGTTTGCAATCAGGAGTTCCCATCTCGCAACAGGAGACCTTCTGAAACCGAACGGCTGGGCCCTGAGGGAGGTCCTTATCACCCCATTACCGTATCTGTAAACGGTGGTAAAGGACTTCTCTTCCCCCTTCACTATCGCTTTCAAATCGTCTAAATCAACGAAATAAACAGCCAGAGCCCCTAACATGTCTCCCTGTTCAATTTTTCCATCTTCTAGTGGCAGAAAGAGGGCACGATCCAATTTTCTTTCATCCTCGATTCTTTTTGGCTTGCCTTTCTGAATAACGTCAATAAGGGATCCGTATGCATTTCCCATAAATCCTGTAGGTGTTACGACCGTGTTTGGTGGCAAAGATATGCACTTGATCTTTATTTTCAGCAGTTCGTTCTTCTTAATCCTAACACCTTCATCCGCAATAACTGGTTCCAGCAGAGCGATATGGACTCTTTTGTAAAGAGTGTCGGACATATTCATAGTTTTACGGACAACTTTTCCGTCTTCCATCCAAGTAATCTCCCCCATTCTCCGCTCGTTCACAATATCGAAACTCTGGCGTCCAAGTCCAAGAGTTTTTCCAACGAAGTCTGTTTTAACAAAAAATACCTTTACAACTCCTATTAGATCCCCTCTCTTAACCACCCCTGATTCGAATGGGATGAATACCGCTTGGCTTATGCACTTATCTTCTTCAATCAGTGATGGCCTTCCGTATTCTATGACGCTTATTGTAGTACCCAGCGCGTGACGGGCCTCGTTCAAACAACCGACCATGGTGTTAGCGGGAAGAGATATCCGCTGAATTTCGACAACGGAAGGTTTACCTTTCTCTACAGGAGTATCTTTTTCAGCAATTAAAGGTTTTAACTGAGTAAAAGGAGCCATCCTGAATTCTGATGGTTTAATCTCCAGCTCGACCTTTTCAATTTGGTCCCCAACGAGACCGTTCCAATATCTTATTTCCAGCTTCATACTATAACTATTAAATGTTATTCTCTATAAATCTTTCTGAGCGAAAGGAAAAGACTAAATCCTTTCTGTTAAAATTGAATTATGGACAGACCTATCCTTCAGGTGGCCTTGGATCTCTTGGAGTTGAAGAGGGCGATTGAAATTGCCGATGAAGCCATTAAGGATGGTGCAGACTGGATCGAAGTCGGAACACCCTTAATAAAGAGCGAGGGGATGAATGCGGTTAGGGAGCTGAAAAAGACATTTAGAGATCACAAGATCGTTGCTGATATGAAAACAATCGATACTGGAGCAGTTGAGGTTGAGATGGCGGCAAAAAGCGGAGCAGATATTGTTATCATTCTCGGTCTATCTAACGATGCCACCATCGCGGAAGCAATTCGAGCCGGCAGAAAGTATGGCTGCGAGATTATGGCAGATCTAATAAATCATCCAGATCCAGTAAAAAGAGCCAGAGAGCTGGAGGAAATTGGAGTTGACTATTTGAACGTTCATGTGGGAGTAGATCAGCAGATGATCGGAATAGAC
>CAYSRI010000046.1:0-10230 GCA_964433405.1 uncultured archaeon
GAGAGGAGAAGTTACCCTGCACCTGTCTTTGAAAGATTCTAATCTCCTTACAGGAAGCGGAAAGATAGTTCTTTATTCAAAAAATCTTAAAGCATGGAAAGATTTCTTCATTAAGAGCGGAATTAACTGCAATGAATTTGGCGACAGGATTGAGATACCTAACGTAAGTTATTATGCAGTAATTTACGAGGTGTCGTTGAATGAGTGAAAAGGCAGTTTCTGAGGTTTTCAGTTACATGCTAATATTCGGGATTGTTATATTCACAATAAGTATGGTTTATTCGCAGGTTTATACATCAACTGTTGAAACTTCTCATAAGTTTAGAATTGAAGGGATTCGGGAGAGTTTTAAAAAGATCTACAATGTATTTGTTCTTTCAGTCTATGGGGGGGCAAACGTGCAGCAAATACAAATAGAACTTCAGGGAGGTTCTCTAAAAGTTGAGAACAGCACTCATGTTACCTTAAGGGTTGGAGACGAATCTTTTGATCTTTATCTGAAATCGCTAAATTATCAGCTCGGAAGTTACCAGATCTCTTTTGAAAACGGTGCGCTCTGGGAAAGTTACTATGGATATAACAAAACAGTGCAAACGCCTGCCATATATATCAAGATTGTGCAGGTTCCCCAGGCCAGCGGAAACGAAAGGGTTCTCGTAATCGTTATTAACAAACTAGAAAACGACTTGTCAATAACAGGAGAGGGATCGCTTGTAATTTTGTTCAATTCTTCCTTAGAGGCATCCAGACTTTATACAAGGGGCCAAGTAATAGAGTTTGAAATAACCTCCCCATATGCGGAGCTTTGGGAGGAATATCTGAGTAATTTTGGAGACGTAATCAGGGATAATAACACGGTGAAGCTGGAAACAACAGCTGGCACGGTGGTCCTAACGGTCTATAAAACCAGAGTCGAAACAAAAATGTTATGACTTTCTGTTGCAGCCAATTCTCCCCCCAAAGGGGATAAAGAGAGGAGATGGCAGGATTAGAGCATTGTATGTTCCAAAACTAATAACAGGAAAGTAAGAATTGAAGCAAGGCTAAAAGTAGCTCACATTTATTTAGCTTAAAATATCCATCAATGTAACTTGCTTGTTCTCCTGAATCAGTGACCTTATCTCATATTCGATAAGTTTAAGCCTCTGCTTTGTGTACTCTGAAACGTTGTATTCCTTGCAGAGCTTCTTCGAAAGCTCGAGATATTTAACTATAGAACTGCTGTGAACCGTCAGCGTCAGATTTCCACCACATTTTCTGCACTTTCCGCTCAGCGGAAGTCTTCGGTATTTTTCATTGCAGTCAACACATCGGAATTCCTGTCTGGAGAAAGCCCTCAGATTACCGATTATGTCGGGCAAGAAATGGATGGTTATGATCCTTTCCGCTACATCGTCTTCGTCAACTGCTGAAATCTTCCTTGCGAGTTCCATCTGCTTCTCAACCTTTTCTTCCATCGTCTTTAGCTTTTTGTAAGCGCTTTCCTTCACTCCTACAGCTATGTCTGTGTCATGAGTGAATTTGAGTGTGCAGAACCTCGTTTCAATGCTGAGGCGATCTTTTACTTTTTCTATTAAATCCTCGCACACCTTTGGATTGGCAAACTCAAGGGTCGCCTTGTAGAACTCTAAAGGATAATTTGCAACGACATCCATATTGTGAACTTCCTTATCAACCTCTCTGGGATCGACGATCACCGTTAGCACCAACGGAGCATCCATCTGCCCTCCGCGTTTTTCGGGCAAGAAATGCCTTGAAAAGTTCAGAAGACCATCAAGAAGGAGCATCACACAGTCCTCATCACCATCACAGTTTCTTCTCTTTGCGGCGTGGAAGTAGGGATGTGCGTAGCAGCCCAGAATGTCTGCAAATCCTATGATCCTACCCAATACTCCAGCAGAAGTATGCGGGGCAAGAGCGATTACAAGATGTCCTATTAAGTCTTCAGGTTTTTCAGCTTTGTAAAATGGCTCCATTTTGTAGAATTTGACCAAAAGTTCATCGACGAACTTTGCAACTTTCAGCAAGTAATCAGCACAATCCTTAGAAATCACAATGTCCTGTGGCTTCAGCTCTAGGATTTGGTCTTCTCTCCTTAGCTCCCTTCCCATGTAGTCTCTACTGTATCCGAGTTCTCTGAGCTTTTCTACAGTTACATTAATTTCTTTTGGCTTGAAATGGGTGAGTGGGAGATCTGTCATGTCGTATCTGATCGTGCCGTCTTTGAAAACGTAAACGCCGTGTTTGGCCCTCAGAATCCCTTTTTCAATCCTTTCTGGAACCTTGTTTCTGGAGGTAAGCCCGATTACGCCTTTTACGACCTCAAATTCATCGCGTTCACCGAGATTCTGCAGAGCTTTTTCGTAGAGTGATTTTATGTCGACAGCCCGCTTCATGTATCCTTTCATTTCGTTCCCGCATTTCTTGCATGATTCCGAAGTGTCCTTAAGCTTGCATTTTGGGCAGTAGTAGATTTGGTCAGTTTCACCGCCACATTCGCACTTCAGCCAGAAAGTTTCCTTACCACAGACTTTGCACTTTCTTAGTGCTATTTCAACCTCAATCAGCCCTTTTGTAGAATTGTAGTCGTTTTTGTGGTCCAGAGCACTCTTTACGTCGCGTCTTTTTCCGCCTGCAAAGCTAACGGGGAAGAGCAAGTGCGGAGGAGGGCTCATCTTTCTTTCTTTAGATTTTTCCGGTCTGCCCATTCTCGCTCCGATTCTTGTGGGCGCTTTAGGCCTTACGGTTATCCCAGAAACGCTCTTTATTGCTTCCAAAACGCTTTCTCCCTTAACATCCCCGATTTTTCTGAGTTTGAAGTCAAGTCCGAGGCATCTGACAAGCACTTTCCATTTCTCAATCACAATCCCTTCTCTAACCTTGTGCTCGATCAGGAGATTTTCAAGGATTTCTTTAGCCCTATTGTCAAAAGGCATGAACAGGCAGCTTTTTTTCTGCCCCTCAATCTTTCCATTCGCACTGATGTAGTCTCTTAGATAGCAGAAGTCCTCGATGCTTATGTCGTGCCAGAGGTAAGTGAAGTCCGGATGCATTGGGACCCCGAGTTCGTCCGAGAGTTTTAGGGCGGTCTCCTCATCGATATGCGTATCTTTTATCCCGGTTTCGAGAGCCCACCACTCCCTCGTATAAGAAGCTGGCATCAGCGGGTGGTTGTTCTCAAGAAAGTCCCCATAGTTTATCAGGACCTCCCCCAGATCGAGGATCTTTTCGACATCATTTTTCAGCTCGATCGCCTCCTTAACGCTGTTTATTCTCACAACATCTCCGTTTTTCAGTCTAACAGTTGGGCCTTCAATTGAAGTCACGGGAACGACACTTCCGGCCTTTCCGGGCCTCTCAATTTTCAGCTGAGTTCCCACAGCAATGAAATCAACCAGGACCATCGTCGCCGGATTTATACCAACAGTTGCGAGCCCCGAATTTCTGGCCCTTCCATATCTCAATCTGAAGCCTCCTTTTTTTGACGGATGGCAAAGCACAGGTCTTCCTGCAACCAGATCTGAGAGATACTTGCTTTTGGGTTTAAAGTCGACATCTTCTTCTGAGTCCTTTTTTATCAGCCTGTCAAGCCATTCCCAACCATCTAATTTAAGCGAATCTACCATCTTCTTTAGTTTCGGGGCCTTTAAGGCTATACCTTCGGCTATTATCAGGGCCATTCCTCCTCTTACCCTGTTTGTCTCAACTCTCGGAAGATTTCTGTATCCTGAAACCTCTGCCTCTTCTGTTGGCTCTCCGTCAATGCAAACAGGGCAGTTGGAGACAATCAGCCTTATTTCTTCGTCTGTAGGCAAATATTGAAGATTTGCAACTTTCTTGTACAGCTGAATCTCCTCGCAATATCTGAGAATTTCTTCCTCGGTAGGTATGTATTTTCCCAAACCGAGTTTTCTTCTCACATAGTCCGCAATGAGGACTGAGATAACCTGTGCAGTTCCACCGGCACTTCTTATTGGACCGGCATAATATACTTTCAAAAAGGTACTTCCATCGGCGTTTTTATCTGTTGAAACCTTCGCTATACCTTCTATTGGGGCTGCGACAACACCTTCAGTCATTATTGCGACTGCAGTCCTGACGGATTTATCTATTGCTTCCAGAGTATCCATTTTACCGAATTTTCCCTCAATTATTTCATCGGCAATTCTGAAGCATATCTTGTCCCTTTCCAATCCACTCTCTTCAAGTTCTCTTATCCTGATCGCAACTCCTTGCAGCCCTATCAACTTTTCAACCCTTTCTGCCATGTCTTTTGCGATCAGGATCTCAACTTTTGGCTCAGGATCAAGACATTTGGCCCTAGCACTTTCTGCAATTTTGTAAGCTTCCTCAAGTTTCTTGGACAGCATTTTGTGATATTCCTTGATGCTTTCTATGGCCCATTGATCGTTATCTTGCTCCTTATCGAAGAGGGGGAAAAATATGTCAAGAGTAGCGTCCATATCTGCAATTTAGCATGAATAAATAAATCTTTTTGCACGGTAGAGCGTTTATCATTTCCTTTTTTTATTTTTGGAGCATGGGCTACTTCTTTTGCATAATAATGCTAATCACATCTTCCTCTGTGCTCTCATGGCCCTCGCTTAATTCTATGTTTGCTCTGAAGCTCTTAAAACCTTCGAAGTCCGCAAGAAAGTTCGAGAATATAGAGTTAGGGATAATTCCGCCGTCTTCCGGAGCTGTTTCGAGAAGCTTCACCCTAAATTTTAGTTCTCTTCCAGCTCTCGAAACAGTTACAACGTCACCATCCTTTATCCCGCATCTCTTTGCAAATTCAGGATTCAGATATATTGTGGCTTTCCTAATTTCCTCCGAGATCCTTGCAATCACAATTTTTGCCTCAAACTTCATCAGCTTTGTTAAGCGCATCATCACAATCCCTCCAGAATTCTTTTCATCACATAAACGTCGTCTACCTCTGCATTAGCAATCGGCTTTAACTTGATTCGCACCCCGTCGCTTCTAACCATCTCTCCTCCGCTTTCTATTCCAGAAAAGGCTGAGGGTATGACAACTTCAGCGATTCTTGATGTGAGCGTTTTTCTGGGATCGATTATGATTTTCTTGATCTTCGGAAGCTTATTTGAGGCTTCGTAGGGCAAAGAAGCAATTGGATCCGTTCCGACGATTAGCGCCAAATCGATTTTCTCTCTTTTTAACAGCTCTGTAATCGCGAATTCGGGTGAGGAGGACGCAGAAGAAAAGCTGTAGCTGTTTACGGCATTTACAGCTTCAAAAAGAGTTTCGTTGAAACCCCTCATGTTTGAGTGGAATCCTGACGGGATAAAGTAGAGGGGTGAAAACTTGTTGATATTTTTCAGGAGCTCAATGAAAGCCCTGTAGTTTCCCTTTAACCCGTATTTCAGCCCGAGTCCTCCGAAAACAACATTGAAGTCCGACTTTTTCATCTCCCTCAGGATGCTTGCAACTTCATATTTGCCCGCTTTTCCATCCAAAGCCTTCATGAAAGAGTCAACAAGATCTAGATCGTTATCAACCTTGATGAACTTCGCGTTCTTTTTTGCAAGTTTCGCCACCTCGGTTTTTCTGATATCGATCACCACAAGGTAGCGATCCTCATCGTAACCCCTCGGTCTCTTTGCACCTCTTGGATAATACGTGTAGCGCGACATGTGTCTTGGAAGGCTATGATACGGATTTGTTCCCCAGTAGATCATTACGTAAGCTCTATCTCTGACTTCTTCAAGAGTTGAACTCGGAATCTCCTTCTTC
This sequence comes from uncultured archaeon, assembly GCA_964433405.1. Lineage (GTDB taxonomy): Archaea > Halobacteriota > Archaeoglobi > Archaeoglobales > Archaeoglobaceae > WYZ-LMO2. Next base: position 5,755 of record CAYSRI010000046.1, read on the forward strand.
AATACTGCCTCAACAAACTCTCCAAGGCAGAAAGAGGAATTGTCGTCAATGTAGCAGTTCAGCTTTTTTGCAATCTTCACCGCAATTTTTTGTGCCTCCACCGTAGAAGTGTCGAGCCCGTAGATTGCTGGACTTTTTGCGGATTTTAGCAATTCAACAGCAGACTCTATTGCCCTGTCCAAATCGACTTCCTTTCCTTCAACCGTCGGCTTCGCTCTATTCTCCATGTACTTTGAAATGTGTCTGTATCCCCTTTCGCATGCGTTCAAGATCTTTCCTTCAACAATTTCAACGTCATCGCAAAGACATGAGCAGGCTGTGCAAATCATTTTTCACCCCTCCAAAAAGCTTATCGCGTCTGTCGGACAATTCTCTCTACAAACTACACAGAGAATTCTGTTCTTTCCGTACCTCCTGCAGGCATGCATGTTAAGGATGACCAGCTTCCCATTCTCAATGCGGTAAATCGGATCAGATATTGTAGGTCCTCTCCCGGTTCCAGCGCCATGCGGATCTTTTTCAACGTGAACCGGGCAAACCACAATGCAATTTCCGCATCCATTGCATCTCTCACTTTTTACAATCAATCCTGTTTCGGTTGCTTCTGCAAGAGGCCTCAGTATTTCCTGGAGCTTTTTGAGTTGCAATTCATATCTCTTATCCTCAAATAGTGGTTTGCAATCCTCGAGTTTCTTCTCTCTGTTTATGAGCTTGAAGGCGAAGCTCATGCAAGTTTGTTCCCCACATTTTTTACAATTTGTTTTCGGCAGAAGCTTGTAGATTTCCATCGGGGTTATGGGCATACGAATACCCTTGGTAAGTTTTTAAAAAACTTTTTCGATTTTTCCCAAAAAAGGTATGGGTTGGCCTCTTATCCTCCTGCCACAGGCGGGAAGACTGCGATCCTGTCTCCTTCTTTCAGGAATTCTATCATCTCATCCTTTATGTTTCTGCCATTTATCGTTATGATTCTGTCGGCTCTATAATTTCCTTTCTCGTCGAATACCTCGTCCAAAAATTTCTTTCCAAGAATTTTCGAAGCAGAAATGAAAGCGTCTCTTAGCGTACCATTGCATTCAACTTCAATGCTTTTCCCGAACTTTTCTCTAAGGGTTGCATAGAATTCTATTCGGACTCTCATGTAGAAAATTAGCATATAAAATTAAAAAATCTTAGCTTGAACCTTTTAAATACCTCCAGTACATCATTATCGAAGTTCGATTCACCGCGAGGTGGATTAAGATAACAATCAGGGCCAGTATGGAGAACCAAGTGTGAAGCTCAGCCCAACCATTTTTCGTAAGGCCAAAGATCACCAGCTGTCCCGATCTCGGGCCGTGAGGCCAGAAGTATAAGATCAGACCCGTAGCGAGGCTCAGGATGCCCAGAAGCGAAGCTATTGCGAATATCACAATCCTAATCTTTATCAGCATATTCTTTAATTCTTCTGGTAGTATAAAACGTTTAGTCTTCAAAAACGTTTTAAACTTTGGAGAGACTTGGAGACATGCTCGAAATAAATGGCGTTCCTGTTGAGGACACGTACTGTGAGGCTTTTGACGGAATATATTCGAGATTTATCGTTACAGCAAAGCACAAGTGGCTTCTGGAGAGGGCCGCCTATTCTGCGACTGCTCTGCCATCGACAGTCTTTGGAGAATCGGAGGGAGGAATTGAAAGGTGGCTTTCGCCCTCAGAAACACCGGATGGAAGGGTTGGAGCAATCTGCCAGGTGTGGGTTCAGAAGTCAAAGAAGTTCATGGATGTGCTGATGCGTGAAATGAGCAAAAGGCTCAGGCAAGGAATCCTAGTTGTGCCGACAACCCGGGTTTTCAATGCAACAGAAAGCGAGACTAAGTTCGATGCCGAGATCAATGTTGGACGCTGCGGCGATGGTTATGAGTGGGAAGAAGAGAGGTGGGGCAGAAAGGTGATCGTGGTTCCGATAATGTTCGGTGAATTCGTAATAGAGCGATTCATCGGCTATGCGAACGGGATTGCTGGCGGAAATGTCTGGCTATTCTGCGACAGCGAGTCTTCTGCTTTGGAAGCGGGAGAGGCTTGCGTCGAAGCTTTAAAAGAGCTTGACGGAGTGATAACCTCTTTTGATATCTGCTCTGCCGGAAGCAAGCCTGAAACGAAATTCCCTGAGATTGGCCCAACAACGAATCACTACTACTGCCCAATTCTTAAGGGTAAGATTCCGGACTCCAAGGTTCCTGAAGGCGTCAGATCGATTCCGGAGATAGTTATCAATGGTGTAAATCTTGAGGCTGTGAAAAAGGCCATGTTCATCTGCCTCGATGTTGCAAGCAGAATTGATGGTGTCTTAAAGCTCTCAGCAGGCAATTACGGGGGCAAGCTTGGTCAGCACAAGATTTATCTTAGGGAAATCATAGAACAGTTTGGATGAATATTTCTCCAAAAAAACTTTATATTCTTTTCGTGACAGCTCCGCATGTCAAGGGTTGCATTGGTTCTCCTGATCGCGTTTGCAGCATTTGCGGCCTTCACGCTTTATCACAGCGTTTCCTCTTCGCTCACACCTTCGGATTTATTAAAGCTTGACAAAGCTGAAAATGTGGCGGTAAGCGGGAGGGTTGAGAACATAACTAAAGAAAATGGCCTTGTTTACTTTTATATTACAGACGGAAACTCAAAGATCAGGGCAGTTTATAGAGGGGAAATAACTGGCGAAGAGGTAATTGCAACAGGAGACTGGGAGAACGGAACATTTTACATTAAGGAGCTGCTGAGCAAGTGCCATACGGAGTATAAGGGTGGTTGATTGGTTGGCTTTGAGCTATTGCTCTTTTCTGCACTTTTTTCGGCACTGGCATCGATATTTTTCTATTTGGCCACAAGAAAGCTGAATTTAGCTGAATTCGCCGAGATTTTTCTTTATTCCTCTTTATCGCTCTGCTTCGCCGCAATGTTGTTGCTCCTGCATTATCTGCTCACCGACAACTTTACTGTCTACTATGTCTATACCTATTCCCAGAAGGAGATGAGCATTGAATACAAGATCGGAGCGCTTTGGGCTGGAAAAGAAGGTTCTCTGCTTCTATGGACCTTTGCAAGCCTTTTTATTGCCTCCATTTTTACAAATCGAGGCAGAAAGGATGCGAGAAAGGCAAAGGCTCTCGCAGTAATAACAGCAATTTGCTTCTTTCTGCTTGTCATGAACTTATTCTCCAATCCATTCGAAGTTTTGCCCTTCAAATACAACAACGGCCTCGGGATGAACCCCCTGCTGAGAACACCCGAAATGATAATACATCCGCCCATAATTTTCTTCGGCTACGCTCTCGTAGCTTGCATTTTCGGAGCCCATCTGGCTGGATTAGAGGACAAGAATCTTGCAAGGACAGCATGGGCTTTTCTGACTGCAGGAATAGTTCTGGGTGGCTGGTGGGCGTATAGGACACTCGGATGGGGTGGTTTCTGGGGCTGGGATCCTGTTGAGAATTCTTCTCTGCTTCCGTGGCTCTCTTTAACCGCATATCTGCATGCAAAGAAAGGAAAAGAATTTTTTGTTTACCTTTCAATGGTTTTTGTAGCCTTTACAGCATTTGTTACAAGAAGTGGAATTCTAAGCTCGGTTCACTCTTTTGGGGAGGATCCAATCGGATGGGCATATGTTTTCTTGGTGCTCGCTTGTTCCCTGCCGTTGATAAGGAAATGGGAGATCGAAGATCGCTGCTACACATCGCTCCTCTTTGGAGCCATGATCGTCGTCGTTTTGCTTGGAACCATCGCCAATCTGTTTAGAAATGTGGACAGGAGTTATTATCTGATAACCTTTATTCCTATATTCTTCGCAACAGCTCTGGTTGCCTTATATAGACTCAGAAATTCAAAAATAAAGCTAGTACATCTTGGTGTAATTCTCCTGTTCATCGGTGCAACTTCCGTCTGGCTCTTTGAGCAGAAAGAAACCGTTATCCTGAACCCATACGGGGAGGCCGACGGAATAGAATTCTACCTACAGAATGTCAGCACTCGCTGGACACCTGAGAAAACCATCGTCAAAGCAAAGATCCTCAGCTCTCTCGGAATAATTGAACCTGAAATCCATGTTTATCCGCAATCAACGGTTTCAAAGGTTTTCATAATTAGCACCCCCCTCATGGATTATTACTTTGCAATGAAAAGTGCAGGGACCGACTTTGTCGAGATTGAGTTTTATAGAGTCCCTCTAATAGCTTTGGTATGGCTGGGATCCGCCCTGCTCATTTTTGGACTAATTTCGCAGAAGTTCAGGCTGAGAATTAGAAGTTAACTCACTTTTGAAGTATTGGCAAAGTTTAAAAATCCTCTAACTTATCATCTCCAAGCTCCGGTGGTGTAGCCCGGTCAAACATAGGGGACTCTCGATCCCCTGCCCCGGGTTCAAATCCCGGCCGGAGCATTTTCCTTTGGATCATCAAGAGAACAAAAACTGAAAAGTGGTTTGCGATATTCCAGGTAGAAACC
>CAYSRI010000047.1:0-10016 GCA_964433405.1 uncultured archaeon
CAGCTTTGTTAGAATCTTCTGATCGGTTATGACTCCAACAGGCTCTCCCCGGTCGGTTACCACCAAAATCCTAACCTTTTCATCTCTCATCAATCTAATTGCTTCCCTTATCTTCGTATCTTTCTCGACGAGCACTATTTTCGGTCGCATTATTTCCTCAACCTTTGCATCAATTTTTCCTTCTGCCACAGCCTTTGCGATATGATCGAGAGTCAAAATACCCACGAATTTGCCATCCTTTTTTACTGGAGTGCAATATATTTCCTTCTCGGCCAGAAGTTTTGCCCCTTCCAGAACTTTGGCATTCGCGTCTACAGTTATTATCGGAGAAGACATGTGTTCTCCCACAGTATCCTTGGGCAATGCTACGATCTTTTCAATGTCGATGATTATAGTGTTGGCCGTATCATCCCTGCCAACGACCCTTCCCTGCACAATGATTTCATTCACTGGCGTTGGCCCAACCACGATGCGATCTCCCGGTACAATCTTTCGAACATCTCCAATAAGCCTTATCCTAGCCTGACACACTTTGGGATTTGAGATCGATGGCAGATCGATTTCTTCAACGGAAAGATCTTCGACTAGTGTGTCATTCACAACTACCGGAACTACAACGCTCTCTTCAGGCTTCGTGATTGAAAGCAGTTCATAGGCTTTTGAAGTTGGCCTATATCCTCCCTTTGGCCCGGGAACACCTTCAACCAGTCCCAGAGCTCTTAAAGCCTGCATTTGATTTCTGACTGTTCCTGGATTTCTGTTTATAAGCTCCGCAATTTCTTCCCCTTTTATCGAACCGCCTGATTTCTTCTTGTACAGCGTTATCAAAGCATACAGTATGTCCTTCTGGATTTGTGTCAGTTCCAGATCCATTCTACCACCTCCGTAATTTTAATGTTTAGCATTGTGTGTTTAAGATATTTATAATTTTTCAATGATCTTTGCAAGCATTCTGCATAATCGGCATTGGGATAGTTGTGCTAGCGTTCCGATGTCAAAGCTTTCGTGAATTCCTCTATTTTATTGGCAGCATTTTCCCCAAACTGCTCTATGAGCTTAACTATAACACTGCCCACGACAACCCCATCAGCTCCGGCCTTAAAGAGCTCTAAAACGTGTTCTCTCTTCGATATCCCAAAGCCAACAGCCAGAGGTTTCTTACATATCTTCTTGGCTCTTTCTAAAGCTTTAAAGGCCAGACTTGAAACTTTCTCTCTCATTCCCGTAACCCCATAGGTCGAAACAAGATATACGAATACGGAAAGCTCATCTATTGCCCTAAGCCTCTCTTCTTTCGTGTTTGGAGCTGCTAAGAACACGTTCTTCATTCCAAAATCCATGCAAACATCCACAAATTCATTTGACTCGTCGAAAGGCAGATCTACGACAAGCATCGCGTCGACACCCACAGAAACTGCTTTTAAGATGAAATCTCGAAACCCCAATCTGTAAATCGGATTGTAATAGCTCATAAGCACTAGCTTCTTATCGCTCTGCTCTTTGAATTTCTTTGCAATCCAAAAAACATCGTTGAGCCTAAATCCACTTGAGAGTGCCGAATAATAAGCCTTTTGAATCAGTGGACCATCCGCGATTGGATCGCTGAAGGGCAAACCGAGTTCGATCACGTCTGCATTGGCTGAGAGCATAAACTCCACTGTTTTCTCCTTGCTCGGGTAGCCTGCCGGGATGAATACAATAAGTGATCGCCTGATCATTTCAGCACCTCCATAACTATCCCAAGATCCTTGTCACCTCTTCCGGACAAATTCACGACTACAACAGAGCCTTTTAGCGTCTCATCCCTCTCCAAATAAGCTAAGGCATGGGCACTTTCTAGGGCTGGAATGATTCCTTCAAGCTTTGAAAGCTTCAAGAAGGCTCTCAGAGCTTCATTGTCTGTTGCTATGGTGTATTCTATTCTCTTTGTATCTTTGAGATAGGCATGCTCTGGGCCGACTCCAGGATAATCCAAGCCGGCTGCAATGCTATGCGTGTCCGCAATCATTCCATCTTCGTCCTGCAAGAAATATGAAAGCATCCCATGGAAAACACCCTTACTTCCTGCCGTCAAAGATGCTGAATGCCTTCCCGTTTCTATGCCCTCTCCGCCAGCCTCAACACCAATCAGTCTCACTTTATCTTTTAGAAATGGATAGAATATTCCTATCGCATTGCTTCCCCCGCCAACACAAGCCAAGATCGCGTCAGGCAAACGCCCTTCAGCTTCAAGGATCTGTCTTTTCGTCTCAAATCCTATAACAGACTGAAAATCCCTTACAATCGTTGGAAAAGGATGAGGCCCAACCACGGAGCCAATCAGATAGTGAGTGGTTTCAAAACTCTCCGCCCAATCGCGAAGGGCCTCATTTATTGCGTCTTTCAAAGTTCTGCTTCCGCTTTCAACGGGAACGACTTCAGCACCAAGAATCTTCATCCTGAAAACATTCATTTTCTGCCTATTGTAATCCAAGGCCCCCATGTAAACTCTGCATTTTAGTCCTAAAAGTGCTGAGGCCATTGCCGTTGCAACTCCATGCTGTCCGGCACCAGTTTCAGCTATTATCCTCTCTTTTCCCATGAACTTCGCAAGTAAAGCTTGCGCGAGAGTGTTGTTGATCTTGTGAGCACCTCCATGCAGAAGATCCTCTCTTTTCAAATAAACTTTCATTCCGAGCTCTTTACTAAGATTTTTTGCAAAATAAAGAGGTGTAGGACGACCTGCATAGTTTTTGAGATAGTAATCCAGCTCTTTTCTGAAATCTTCATCATCTTTAAGCTCATTATAAGCCTTTTCAAGTTCTTCAAGCGCTGGTATCAAAATCTCAGGCACATACCTTCCTCCAAATTCACCGAATCTCATCTCTAACCCTCCTAACAAATTCCGATATCAATTTTTCATCCTTAAAGCCATCCCTCTCAACTCCTGAGGAAACATCAACACCAATAGGCTTCACATATCTTATGGCCTCTCCAACATTCTCGGGATTTAGCCCTCCAGCAAGCATTACCGGATATCTTTCGGCAATTCTCCTGCTGATACTCCAGTCATGTGTTTTTCCACTTCCACAGCCAGAATCCAGAAGAACAAGGTAGGGGCTGTATCTTTTAATCGATTTCAAAGTTTCCTCAAAATTACTGACTATGAATGCTTTCATTGCAAATACTTCTCTCCTTAATACCTCAAAATCCTCAACGCTAAGATTTCCGTGAACTTGGACAAAATCACAATCTGTTTTCGAAACTATTTCCCACCATTCGTCCAGACTTCCTGAAGTTGATACCACGAAGATAGGGATACTCGCATTAGCGATTATTTGCCTCGCAGTTTCAAGATCAACGGCTCTTCTAGAGGGGCTTCTCACAACCACCCCTCCAAAGTCTGCGTATTTTTCCACGATCTCGAGATCTCTAAGCCCACGTATTCCGCAAATTTTAACGAGCATTGCAGATCTCCACGAAATTCCTTATCATTTTCAATCCGTCCTCGGTCAAAATGCTCTCCGGATGAAACTGAACACCTTCGATGTAGTCCTTTCTGATACCCATGATTACGTTGTCATCGCTCATGGCAGTAACCTTAAAACCATTCGGAACCTGAAGAACTGCAAGTGAATGGTATCTACCAGCCCTAAAGGGATTCCTGACGCCCCTGAAGATTCCCTGGGAATCATGTCTTACAAAAGAGGCTTTTCCGTGGACAGGCTTTACTTTCCCAACTTTTCCGCCGAAGATCTCTGCAATAATCTGGTGCCCCAAACAGACTCCAAGAATTGGAACATCCAATTCAAACAGAAATTCAAGATCTCGATCAGGTTTTCCAGGTCCAGGTGAGATTATTATACCGTCAAAGCTCAATTTCTTCGCTTCAATGGCCCGATCTTTGCTTAGAACCTTTACCTGGTCAAAAAAGGAGACATATTCAACAAGGTTGTATACAAAGGAATCATAGCAGTCAATTATTAGGATCACAGTCCCACCGCCCTCAAAACTTTTGAAATCTTATTCTCTGTTTCATAAAACTCCTTTTCAGGCCTGGAATCAGCAACAATTCCCGCACCAGCTCTGATCCTGCAGTGTTTGTCATATTCGACCATCCTTATAGCTATAGCCATATCTGAGTTTTCAGAGAAGTAGCCAACCGCTCCTCCATAGATTCCGCGCTTTGTTCTCTCAAGTTCGTCGATCAGCTCAACCGCCCTTCTTTTAGGTGCTCCCGTAACCGTACCTGCGGGAAAAGCTGACCGCATGGCATCGAAGTGAGTTGCATTTGGCTTGAGTTCTCCAACAACTTCACTTTCAATATGTATAACACCTGGATAAACCACAGCTTCCATAAACCTGCTTACCCTAACGCTTCTCGCCCTGCATACCCTTCTAACGTCATTTCTGGCAAGATCAACGAGCATCACGTGTTCGGCCCTTTCCTTATCGTCGTTCAAAAGCTTCTTGATCGTAATTTCTTCTTCTCCCAAAACTCTCTTTGCAGTTCCTGCGATCGGGTTTATCTTGAAAATTCTCCCCTCAACCTTACCCATCGTCTCTGGTGAAGAGCCAATCAAAGTCTTTTTGAATTCGAGAAGAAACATGTAAGGACTTGGATTCAATTCTCTTAACCTTAGATAGATCTCGAATGGGTCGAAGTCGCTCTTTACTTCATATTCCCTTGAAAGGACAATCTGGTAGACTTCCCCCTCTTCGATGTATTCTTTTCCTTTTTCAACGATTTTTTCGAAGTAATCTTTGTCCTCAACTCTTAAAACGCTTGCACCACCATTCTTTACCTCAAGCTTTTCTCTCTTGGCTCTCTCAACAATTTTCTCGGCATTTTCTACATTTTGGCTAAATAACTTCCCCAAGTTATGATCGTAGACAAAATAGGAATCATAGCAGTTAAAAACACTTGTTTCCTCAATTTTTCTGCCGATGAAACCTAGCACAGCATCGTAGGGAATATAGCCAACAAGCATTCCTTTTACGTGGATGCTCTTAAGGGCTTCAAAGGGGTCGGAGGCATCAGAAACGATCTCGCCATCGACTTTGAGCTTTCTGCCAATTTCAATGGAGTAAATAGGATCAAAGGAAATGTATGTGTATCTCGCATTTCCAGCCTTCTCTGCGGATTCCAACATGAATGGGAAATTCATCTCTCTGATAACCGAGTAAAGGCTTACTGGATCGACGTATTCATGCTTCTGCATGCTATTTCCTCCAGCTTTCTCAAAAATTCTCCTGTCCTAATTTTTTCGTTAAAAATGTCAACATTCTCCTTCAGATCCTCGTAACCCAGAGCGTATAGAGCTGTCGCAAAGTTAATTGCTATAAGATTTCTGTCCTCCTCCAACCCAGAATTTGCAAATACCTCCCTTATCCTCTTCGCAGAATCCTCGCTGTCCCTGCAGGGCACTATCCTGCATTCTCTAACCCCGAAGTCATAAGGTCTCAGCTTTAACATTTCAATCCCGTTGTCGACGACATATGCGGTTGTTTCAGCATTCGGATTGACCTCATCAATTCCGTTTCCATAAATAACGATTCCTTTCCTGCCGAGCAAGCTCAGAGTTTCGGCAACAGGAAGAAGAAGTTTATCGCTTGAGACGCCTATGATTTGCCGCTCTGGATTTGCAGGATTGACCAACGGTCCAAGAACGTTGAAAATGGTTCTTATCCCTAGCCTTCTCCTTACTCCGGCAACCTTTGCAAAGGAACTGTGGTAAAGCGGTGCGAAAAGAAATGCGAAATTTGTCTCTCTGATCATTCTTCTGGCAACTTCAGCCGGCTGTTCTATTCTTACTCCGAGTCTCTCGAGAACATCCGCAGATCCGCTTTTCGAACTCACAGCTCTGTTTCCATGCTTTGCAACTGGAGTAAAAAGAGAGACCGCAATTGCAACTGCTGTGCTGACGTTCAGGGTGGAGGAAAGATCTCCGCCTGTTCCGCAAGTGTCGAATACTCTGCCGAGCTCAAGCCTTACCCTTTCCATGATCGCCCTGCTGAATCCAGCAAGAATCTCTGCGTTGTATCCCTTAAGCTCTAATCCAGTCAGAATTGCAGAAATCTCCACTTCATCCATTTCCGGGAGCTTTAGGGCAATTTCATAAGCTTTCTCCATGTCGAGATTTCCAAAAAGGATTTCAATCATAATCTCGCCTCCACAAAACTTCTCACAAATTCCTCGGTATTTTCAGCAAGCATGAATGAAGTGCCAACAAGGACGGCATTGACAACTTTAAGAACCTTCAGATCCTCTGGTTTACTTATTCCGCTTCCGCTAATTTTAAAGCCTTTTAACTTTGGAGCCAGTCTATACGTTCTCTGCAGATTGATATCGGATGGATTGAAGATATCCCGATTGTTTATAAGCACAACTCTTGCCTTTTCTGCATAAACCAAGTCGTCTTCGCTGAATACTTCAACCAGGGGCTCTATTCCGTGCTCAAAGCAAAGATCCACAAACTCGGGAGTCCTCTGCTTAAGAATCCTTGCAATAAGAAGTAGTGCTTCAGCTTCTGCTTCGGCTGTCCTTTCAATCTCCATCTTCTCCTCTACGAAGTCCTTTCTCAAAACCGGCAGCTCAGTTTCTCTGCAGATCCTTTTCAGAATCTCAAAAGATCCATTAAAAGACTTAGCGGTTATGTAAGAGATTCCTGTACAGCCAGCATTTTCGTAAGCCTTCAGAATTTCAAGCGGATCCCTTCCACGAAGAAGGTCCCCCTTTGTGGGGGAGAAGGCCTTTATTTCCCCGATCACAGCATTCCTCCCTCTCTCCTTCAAAGCATCAATAAACCCAAAATGAATCACCTACTCCCTTCATGTGGGAACATTTCTACATGATGTATTTAAGCTTAACGCTTAGGAAACTTCCCTACCCTATGCCCTTAAGGGGGTGAGGCCTCCAGTTGCATACTATAGCTATCAACTTATTCCGTGATCGCTAATTCACAGAGTTCCTTGCTTTCTCAGAAGGTAAAACAAACAATTTATAACCAAAAGAACGAGTGTGTGCATGTTCGAGCTTGCCATCGAGAAGGGACTTTGTCTTATCAACGGAGAGTTTTTGAAGTGCAACATTGGAATCGAGGCCAAAAAAATTGCCTATGTAGGAAAAGATGATTTAAAAGCTGAGGAGAAAATAAACGCAAAAGGCTGTCTTGTAATACCGGGTTTCTTTAACGCTCACACGCATTCAGCGATGACACTTCTGAGAGGATATGCCGAAGGCCTGACACTCATAGAATGGCTGAATAAAGTCTGGCAGGTAGAGGCAAAGCTCGGTGAGAAGGAGATCTATGTTGGGGCAAAGCTTGCATGTGTTGAAATGCTGAAAAATGGGATTACAGGCTTTGCAGATATGTACATCCACATGGACGGTGTTGCAAAGGCTGTTGAAGAAACAGGGATAAGAGCAGTTCTGGGTTATGGAATGGCCGACAGGGGAAACGAGGATAGAGGAAAAGAAGAGCTAAAAATTGCAAAAAATTTTATTGAAAGATGGGAAGGAAAAGAAAGGATAAAATGCATACTCACTCCGCATGCAATATACACATGCTCACCAGACTTCCTTGCCAGAGTAGCAGAATTTGCAAGATATAGAGGTCTTCTGAAACATATTCATGTTTCTGAAACGCTGCTGGAGGTTAAAGAAGCAAGAAAAAAGTACGGAAAAAGTCCAGTTGAACTTCTCCAAGAGTTGGGTTTTTTGGATAAAAAAACGGTTCTGGCACACGGAATCTGGCTCAGTGAGAAAGATATGGACATAATTTGCTCGAGCAGGGCTAGTGTCGCACATTGCCCTTCTAGCAATCTCAAGCTCTCTTCTGGCATCGCAAAGGTTTCTGAGATGTTGGATAAAGGCATTAACGTCTGTTTAGGTACTGATGGGGCTTCGAGTAACAACATGTTGAACATGCTTTCCGAAATTCGCCTTTCAGCGCTTCTTCAGCAGCTTAGGCGAAGATTCAGGAATCCATCTGAATATCTTAAAATGGCTACCGAGAATGGATACAGAGCCTATGAAATAAATGGAGGAACCATAGAAGTTGGAAAAATTGCAGACCTTGTAACCTTGGAGATAAACATCGCTCATTACCCCCTCTACAATCCTGTAAACTCAATTGTTTTCTCATCATCAGGATCTGAAGTGAGGGATGTAATCGTAGACGGTAAAATTGTGGTAGAAGACAGAAATATTGTCAATGTTGACGAAAGTAAGTTACTTGAAGAAGTTAAAAAGGTAGCAAACTCCATAGGAAATCTTGTAGAATAGAATTCCCGGCTATATAAGCAGAAAGTGCTAAATCCGCCTACTGAAAGCATAACGGTAGCTTTTCAGTGTAAGTGTGACCCCAACATAATAATAATGAAAAAGGTTAATTACCGCTAGAGACAAATATTTTCAATGCCTAAATTCCCGATTGCTGTATTGAAGAAGGAAATAAAGGAAGAAACGAAAGAAACTGAAAAACTAGAACAATATGAAAAGGAAGCAATAGAAGCTATAAAAGAGGCTAAAAAAGAAAGAAAGATATTTAAAACCAGAAAAGAGATTGGATTTTTTGGCAGGGAAAAGATTGAGGAATATAGTCCCGAAAAGCACGGCCCGTTGGTCGAATATACTCCCCAACAGGGTTGGAAAATCGTAGAGGAATACTGGGTGAATGAACCGTACTGCAAGGTTTATATAATATACAATGATGAGGAACAGGAATACAGATACGTGGTCGTGGAACCGAAACTGTCACCTTACGAGCTTGAATTGTACGGCCAGATTTTTCTTATAATAAGAGAAGAACTAGAAAAAGTGGAATTAAAGGACGGAATGGACAGAGAAACAATGCTAAAGGAAATTTATACCAAGGTTCTGAAAGAGCTAAACGTAGAACTGGACGAAAAAGGGTATTTCAAAATACTGTACTATCTTTTCAGGGATCTTTTAGGTTATGGAAAACTTACAGCTCTGATGAAGGACAGAATGCTTGAAGACATATCATGCAACGGTTACAGAAAGCCAATCTACGTCTTCCACAGATCCTACACAAACCTAAGAACAAACGTAGTATTCGAGGACGAGGATGAGCTGGATTCGTTTGTTATAAACCTTGCGCAGAAGTGCGGGAAGCATCTGAGCATTGCCGAGCCGATGGTGGATGCGACGATGCCTGACGGGAGCAGAATACAGCTCACACTTGCAAGAGAAGTTACGGATCACGGGTCGACTTTCACCATAAGGAAGTTCAGGGAAGAGCCAGTGACGCCCGTGGATCTTATAGCATGGAAGACATTCAGCGCGGAGCAGATGGCGTATCTCTGGCTCTGCATAGAGAACAAGAAGTCGCTGATCTTCGCTGGCGGAACTGCAAGCGGGAAGACGACTTCGATGAACGCGATATCGCTCTTCATCCCTAGAAGGGCGAAGATTGTGACGATCGAAGACACTAGAGAGCTAATGCTTCCGCACGAGAACTGGATTCCCGGGGTTACAAGGGATGCCTTCCATGGGGAGAAGGGGAAGATAGACATGTACGATCTCCTTAGGGCAGCGCTCAGGCAGAGGCCCGAGTACATAATAGTCGGTGAGGTCCGCGGAAGGGAAGCGCTCACGCTGTTCCAGGCGATGACCACTGGGCACACAACTTACTCAACGCTCCACGCTGACAGCGTGAGCGGTGCGATACATCGCCTGGAGAACCCGCCGATAGAGGTTCCGAGGGCGATGCTCGAGGCGCTGAACATAATCAGCATACAGGCGCAGACCTATGTTAATGACAGGAGGGTCAGGAGGAACATGGAGATTGCCGAAATCGTCGGCTTGGATCCGCACACAAAGATGCTCAGAACTTCCACGGTTTTCCAGTGGGACAGCGTGAAGGACGAGCACATGATGGTGGGAACCTCGAAGGCGCTGGAGGAGATCAGAAGGCACAGGGGCTGGAGCGTGAACGAGCTGAACCAGGAGCTGGAAAGAAGGAGGAGGGTTCTGGAGTTCATGGTAAGTCACAACATAAGAGATTTCAAAA
>CAYSRI010000048.1:0-2365 GCA_964433405.1 uncultured archaeon
AGGTTAGCTATCCTGAAAAGGTTGATTTCCCAATATTTCCCAAACCCGAATACTGGTTCAAGTGGGAGCAGAGATATGTCTACGAGGATCTCGAGACAGGGGAGCTGGTATTTCTAGACGGCTACGGAAAAATTCACCAGGGATTAGAAGACTACGAAGCGCAGGTTTTTTTGAATTCAAAGAAGGAAATCATTTCTGTGTTCTATCAGAAGCTTGTGCCCTACGATACCTGCTGGAACCACGACAGAGAGGGCTGGAGATGGCTACTAAAGGGTAACAAGACCATGATCTTCGACAGCGAGATCGTATCTTTTGATTATCCGCTGATACTCGGAAAAGAATGGACCAGCGAGGGAAAGATAGGGGAAATGAACCTGCAATCAAAGGGGGTCATCATCGCTTACATATCGCCCAGAGGAAAAGTTAACGTAGCCCAAGGCCACAACTACAGCTTGCCTGTGAAGCCGCCAAAGCCACTGGCAATGCTCGGTTTTCGAGAGCTGGACGAGATGCTGAAGATAAGCGAGGAAGAAGCAAGAACAAGCTGGAAGAATGTAAAGGTTCCTGATGGGCCGAGAAAAGGGGAAAATGTGCAGGGATATTATGTAACCATGGTCGAATACTCGGTAAACGGTTCATCGATCCTCAAGATGGAGATCTGGAAGGACGTAAGGGGATGCGTACCGGTGATAGCTTATCACTCAAAAGACAGGCCAAAGATTCTGGTTGCCAAGTGCTGGTGCCTTTGAACCACCACATAAGAGGCTTTCTGCTTCATTGAGAAATTATTTCCACGAGCATTCGGATAGGGAGTTAGCAGCAACAGTAAATTAAACTTTCACTTTTTCGAAAATAAAATGGAGTCAAAGTTCCACATACGTCGCGTCGATAATCCCGTCCAGCTTGAGCATTTCTCTGAGCACTTCCTCGCTTGGCGGATCGTCGACAAGAAGGAGCATCAGCTGAACCCCTCCGGGTTTGTCACCGCTCCTTCCAACGATCATTCCGGCGATGTTTATTCCGTTCTTTCCGAAAAGTGTTCCGACTCGTCCGATCACCCCTGGCTTGTCCTCGTGCAGAGAGATTATGTAGTGCCCCTTAGGAATGAAGTTCACATGGTAAACATCGATCTTCAGCAGTCTGTACTCCTTTCCGAAGCATGTTCCGGCGAAGTAGATCTTCTTTCCGTCGCTTTCGATCTCTGCCTCAAGAAGGCTCTCGTAGTTTTCAACTCTGTCCACAGTGCTAGTCTCGACCTTTATTCCCCTTTCCTCTGCAATCTTCTTCGCTGAGATCAGATTTATCCCTGCTCCAAGCGTTTTTTCAAGGAGTCCCTTTAGCAAGGCCCTCACAACGAACTCCTTGTTCTTTTCGGCAATCTTTCCGCTAAATGTGAGCTTAACGGTCCTTATTACCCCTCCAATTCTGGAGCTTGCGATCTTTCCCATCTTTTCTGCAAGAAGCATGTACGGGTAGATGAACTCGAACTCTGCTGGCTCGATAGACGGTAGATTCACTGCATTCTTCACAGGCAGCCCCTTTGCCAGATTAACGATATCCTCAGCTACGATGAACCCAACGTTGAGTTGGGCCTCCTCAGTTGAGGCAGCTAGATGCGGGGTGGTTATCACGTTTTCGAAGCTAAATATCGGGCTGCTGAAGTCGGGTGGTTCTTTTTCGTAAACGTCGAGCGCAACTCCTCCGATTTTACCGCTCCTAAGCCCCTCAACAAGTGCCTTTTCATCTATAAGTCCCCCTCTTGCGGTGTTTACAATCAAGACGCCCTTTTTCATAATCTCGATCTGCTCCCTCTTGATAAGCCCCACTGTCTCCTTGGTCTTTGGGACATGAAGGGTAATGACGTCTGAATTCCTTAGCAGCGTTTCGAGGTCTACAAGCTTTGCTCCGATCTGCTGGGCCCTCTCGGGGGGAATGTATGGATCGTATGCAAGGACGTTCATCTCCAAAGCTTTGCACCTCTTTGCAACCTCAAAACCCACCCTTCCAAGCCCTATAACTCCAACGGTTTTACCGCGGAGCTCGATTCCCATGAATTTCTTCCTGTCCCACTTCTTCTCCTTCATAGATAGGTATGCCTGAGGGATCTTCCTGGCCAAAGCCAGAAGAAGGGCGATTGTGTGTTCCGCTGTGGAAATCGTGTTTCCTCCGGGAGCATTTACGACTATAATTCCCCGCTGGCTTGCGGCGTCGAGATCTATGTTGTCCACTCCAACTCCTGCCCTGCCGATGATCTTGAGATTCTTAGCTCTATCAATTATCTCCCTGTCAACCCTTATCTGGCTTCTAACGATTAATGCATCGTAATCCTGGATTATGCTTAGAAGCTCATCCTTCTTCAACCCGG
>CAYSRI010000048.1:2375-5713 GCA_964433405.1 uncultured archaeon
CCCTCCTTTCTCATCAGTTCCACTGCGTCGTTGCTGATCTCTTCTGCAACCAAAACTTTCATGGCACTGAGTTAAATCCCCGGATATAAAAACTATGCGATTTCTATCTGAAGATTCATCTACGAATGAATAATATTCAAAATTGAGCGGCATGAGCATAAGAATTTTCAAAATTAACAGTTGATAGAATAAAAATCCCTAGATCTACGAAAATAGAAGATCTGTCTCAGAGCCTTTTAACAGCCCTCCGAACTATTTCAAGACACGATTTCGCATTTTCCTTTGCCCTTCTTACTATTACCTCGTAATCAACAATTTCACCCTTGATTCCGTGCGCATAGTTGTCCATCGTGCAGATCACGGCGTAGCGAATTCCCAGCTCCTTCGCTACCGTAGCCTCACTGCCTGCAGTCATACCGACGCAGTCAGCAAAATTCTTTATCATCGCTATTTCTGCCCTAGTCTCCAGCCTCGGACCTCTTGTCTGGAAATAAATCCCTCTATCGATTACAGGCAGACTTGAAACCTCTTTTGCCGTTTCAATTAGGACCCTTCTTACAATCTCGTCAAATCCCGGTGTTATGTAGACGAGAGAGTCGTTGAAAACTGTCGCAGAGCTGAAGAAATCTATGTAGTCATGGGGGATTATTAGGGCTGGAATTTCTATTTCCTCCCTCAGACAGCCTACAGAGCCTAGGCCAATGACCTTTTCAGCACCGAGAGCCTTAAAGGCGTAGAAGTTTGCGGGATGGTTTACCATATGCGGAGGCCTGTTCTTCCTTCTCCCGTGCCTCTGAATCACGGCAACTTCAACGCCATTCAGATGCCCTATATCAACTTCTGCAACCCCAAAGGGCGTTTTTAATTCAGTCTCCTTTCTATTCTCCAAAAAATCGTTTTCAAGCAGTAGTGTCCCACCTATGATGCCGATCACGTTTTCAGCCTCCAGAAAACCCTTCCAGAATCCTCAAATCTCTCCAAAAGCTTTCTCCTTTCGAGGATCTGAAGAACTTCCATGAGCTTTGAAGGCTGTGAAATCTCGAGATTTATCGGATCGAGGCCAAACTCTGAAAAAAGAGCATTTTTTATCCCGTAGTAGTCCTGTTCCCCCTTCTCCAGTACGTTGATGATGAGAGCGGAAACGTCCTCAACAAAATTCCATGGAAATATCACCCAGACGTTCTCTGAAACGTATTCTCCAAGGTAATCTGGAACGAAATCGGATGCCTGGAGCATTAATAGCGCAGAAGTCTTTACTTCCTTTGCCCTAATCCTGCCCAAAGCCCTCCTCATCGTTTTCCCCGTGTTGATGAAGTCGTCAACGATCAGAACACTGTTTGCTGAAAGCTCTTCACCCCGCTGCAAGTCGAGGCTCGTAGCCTCAACGCCGAGGTAATCGCTCAGGATCATCGAGGCATACCAGCCGCCTTTTGCCGGAGCAACTATTATTTCAGGTCTGAATGAATCCTCCAGAACCTGCATTGCAACCTTCCTGCAGAGCATCTCAGCATAATCCCAGTTGACCGCAACGTAGCGTTCCATTCAACCACCGCCAAAGTCGAGTTTTCCGATTTTGTCTCCCAAGTAAACCGCAACCTTTGCGGGCATTGGATTTAGATTAACCTTTTTCTGGAATTCCGTCTGCGACTGCCATGTTGAAGAGTTGACAAGAAAAACACCCCTGTAAAAGCCCACACCAAACGTGTGAACGTGACCGCTGTGGATCACGTCAGGAATTTCCTCAATTACGAGGTGATCTTCTCTGTCCGGAGCAATCGGACTCCTTCCGCCGTAAAGGGGGCTGAGATGTCTCCTCTTCAAAAGCTCCTCCATTCCCTTGTGCGGAGCATCGTAGCTAAGCCTCGGAATCTTTGTAATGATGTCGTCCAGACTCCTGCCGTGGTAGACTAGAACCTTCAGCCCATTAAGATCCAGATAGGCAGGATTTCCCACGCAGGTCACATTCTTAGGAAAAAGGCTTTCGAATTCCTTTGGCAAGGGAGGCTGAGGCTCAGCCTGGCGAACGGCGTCGTGATTTCCAGGAGCGACAATGATTTCAAGATCCTTTCTTATCCCGTCCAGCTTCTCCGCCGCGAACTCGTACTGCTGGTAGATGTCTATGATCGCAAGCTCCTTCTCCTGATCCGGATAAACCCCGACACCATCGACAACGTCTCCGGCAAGAATCACGTATTTCACTTTTTCCGCAGCCCGGTTTAGCTTTTCATCACTGCTCTCACAGTTCAGCCATTCCACGAACCTTTCCCAGCTTTTCTCAAGAAAATCCCTGCTGCCAAAATGCGTGTCGGAAATGAAGACTGCTCCGAAGTCGATCTCCTTCCTCTTTTCCCCATTCAAGGGAATGTCTGGGAACACGATTCTGTCCGCTACTATAGAACTCCCCTTCAGCGTTCCAGTGACGCCAATAACCTCGTCTCCCAGCAATTCTGCTGCGATCTCTGCATTCTTTCCCGTGGCGATGCAGTTAATGGTGCCCGTTTGATCCTCGAGCTCTATTATGAAATGATCCTTACGCTGGAAAACGTTTGAAACGATCCCCACAACGCTGACCGTTTCTCCTTTAAACCTTCCAACATTCCTGATCTGGGTCGCCTGTATTCTGGTACGCAGAATTTTTGAGATCTTCTCGAGACGGGAGTTGAAGTATGCAGTGAAGTCCTCAACCTTGCCCTCGACGATTGAGCTGCGGACATCCTTCAGAACCCGAACTCGCTGCAATGTCTCAACAGTAGGCTGGCTTTTAACTTCTGTCCTTGGGGCATGTCGAGCCCTTAAGGTATTGAACGCGCTTAAAACGTCTTCCTTGGCGATAATGAACTTGCCCTTTGCATTCTTGCAAACCTCATCTATGATGTCATCGGGATCCTCAAAGGAGCAGAGGAGTTTTGCCGCTTCGGGACTTATGTTAAAGCCCCTAACGAGGAATTTTTTGACAATTGTTACTACATCGATACTTTTAATTACCCCCTGCCCCCCTTCACTCATGCAGAAGAGTAAGGTTACTGAGTTCATAAAAGATTTGGTATCAACCGCGGCTGTCGTGGTTTTAATAGTCGCCGTCGGCATCGCAATAACCGGCTGTTGGCCCTTCATGGTTGCAGTGGAATCCGAAAGCATGGTGCCAAATCTGATGGTTGGGGATGTTGTGTTCCTTGTTCATCCGAGCAGATTGGGCGGGATAACGACCTGGGAAGAGGGAAAGCAGACTGGATACAAGAGCTTTGGAAACTACGGAGATGTGATCGTTTACTATCCAAACGGTCACGGGAAGGCGATAATTCACAGGGCAATCGCATACGTTAACGCTTCTGAAAGCA
>CAYSRI010000048.1:5759-9973 GCA_964433405.1 uncultured archaeon
TGAGATGAGCGGTTACATAACTCAGGGGGATGCTAACAGAATTCCAGACCAGCTTGTTTCGATAAGAACATCCAAAGGACTGGAAAAAATTCAGCCAGTTCAGGAAAACTGGATCGTTGGAGTTGCAAAGTTCAGAATCCCGTTAATCGGCTATCTTAGGCTGCTGATCCCCATATAGAGCGCGTACTTTTACGAACATCGGACCACGAACGTCTATTTTTCCTCCCTTTGATATTATGTAATTTCTTACGTTATCCTGAATGCTCAGATTTATGCTTGAAAGTCCCTCAACATTTCTAACCCTGACCGTCAACTCATCTTTTCCTCTAGCAGCATATTCCTCAATTCTGCTGGCCGCAAGGTAAGAGAATGCATCTATGTACCTGATCCCGCACCGAACTCCTTCTTCAAACAGCTTCCTGAACTCCTCTGTTTCAGGAACGCCGTAAACGCTTCCGTTGTGCACAACAATCTCGTTAGCAAATGCTGGACCGCATAGCTTTGAATTAGCCTCAGTTTCTTCAACGAAAACCCTCACCTTTCTGCCGTATATTTCACCCTCAAAGGCCAGAAAGCTGCACGGGCTTTCGGCATTTGCGTTCTTTTCTGCAGTGCTGGCAATGCTCCTCGCTATCTCGAAGCCTTTCGCGCTCCTCGGCACTTCCTTTACCCTTATCGCTCTCGCTATTTCCAGATCACTAAGCTTTATCTCTCCGAAGAACTGCGGATACACGAGCTTTCTCACGTCATCATAGCCGAAAAGAATCATTGCAAGCCTTTCAACGCCAAGGCCGAGGTTCATTACAGGGTAGTCTATGTCGTATTCAGCAAGAGCCGTTGGCGAGTAAACGCCGAAGGTCGCAATCTCAACCCATCCGTCGCTGTACTTAGTTTTCGAGCCTACAAGCTTCGGATAGAAAGCGTAGACTTCCGTCTGCGTTCCCGGGATGTAGTACTTGCTCCTTTTCTCATCCGGCTTAAACCTGAACTTTTCAAAGCCGAACTGCTTCAACAAGGCTTCTGCCACGGCTTTTCCGTCGTCCACTGTAACGTTTTCGTCGACAACAACGCAGCTTGCCGAGAAGTAGCTGTAAAGCCTTGTTGCATCCTCTCCCTGCTCCTTTCTGAAGCACCTATCAACGCTGAAGAGCCTTATAGGCAGGGGAAGCTTGTCGGCAAGCTCGCTGAGGGTTATGAACCAGCCAGTCGTCATGTGGCTCCTAAGCGTGAGCCTGCTGGATTCGGGTTTGAGCTCCTTGAACTCGGGAAAAACCTCGTCTATTATCCTTATTGCCGTTAAGTCGTCCACCTGGAGCACTTTGGCAACCTCGTAGCTGAGATCATCTCCATCGAGCTTTCCCTTCTTATAGGTATGGAATACCTTTCTGAGCTCCTCCTCGTCGAAGTCTTTTCCCGTAATGCTCTTAATCCTTTCAATCCTTTCAAGGGAAATCCCAACATTTGGCTTTGGCAGTGATGCGAGATAAAAACAACGATCCAGAACGGCCAAAGCCTCTTTTCCGAACTGCTTCCTGACGTGAACGTCTTCGACGATTATGGGATTTACGACTTCCCTGAATCCCATGGAAACATAAGCCTTCCTCAGCATCTCCACGGTCTTAAAAAGCGGATGTTCCTCTCCATAGGAGTAGCCTAGGCGGGGATAATTTCTGTTCGGATCCCTTTCTTCGATTATCTCCTTTCCTCTGAGCCAGGCTGTTTCAAAGTCCTTCTCTGCAAGTTCCTTGAACTTCCTTGCGTTGAATTTCATAGCAAGTTTTGGCGGTAAAGTTATTTATCTTTGTCGTAATTTCCGTCGTGCTAAAGAGGGAGAAAAAGAGAGAGCGAGAAATAGCACTTGAAAGGATCGTTTACCTAATAGAAAGAGCTGATAGGTTCAAGAATATCGATTATGAGCTCTCTAGAAGATATGTTGAACTCGCTAGAAGGATCTCGACAAAATACCGCGTCAGGATTCCGAGAGAGCTGAAGATGCACTTCTGCAAAAAGTGTCTTTATCCATACAAGGCAGGACAATTTCGCGTGAGGATTAACAAGTCCGCTGTTATCATAACCTGTCTGAACTGCATGCACGTCAGGAGGTACCAGCTGAGGGATAGAAACGTTCGAAGGACTTGAAAAAATCTGCGAGGTCTACAGAGTAGATAGCTACGCCTATGACGAAACTCCCCAACCTTTGAGGCCTAAAGCTGCCGAGTTCGTTGTTGTTAAGCCAAGAAATTCTTCTGAAGTTTCCGAAATCCTGAAATTTGCCAACGAAAGAAGGGTTCCGGTTTTCGTCCGCGGAGGTGGAACAGGGCTCAGCGGCGGCTCAATTCCGACAAGAAAGGGGATCGTGATCTCGACGGAGAGAATGAAAGACATCTCAATAGACAGAAGAAACAGGATTGCAGTCTGCCAGGCGGGTGTTACGCTTGAGGAACTTTCCATAAGTGCTGAAAGGCACGGCTTAAGCTTCCCTCCGAGGCCTGGGGCAGAAAGTGCAACTGTTGGGGGAATGATAGCGACCAATGCTGGCGGCGTCAGGGCGCTGAAATTTGGGGTGATGAGAAACTATGTTCTTGGCCTTGAAGTTGTGCTTGCGGACGGAAGAATTCTGAAGGTTGGCGGAAAAACCTTAAAGAACTCTTCAGGCTATTCCCTACTCCATCTATTGATAGGAAGCGAGGGGACACTTGCGGTGATTACTGGGGCAAATATAAGGCTATTACCACCGCTGAGAGACATGACTATGCTCGCGATCCCGTTCAGAAGAGTTGAGGATGCGATCAGTTTCGCCCTTGACACCTTTCTTCGGATTACACCCATGGCAATGGAGTTCATGGAGGACAGGGCTGTGAGGATAGGAGAAAAGATCAGTGGAACGAGATGGGTCAGCAAAGAAGGCAGCGCACACATTCTTGCTATATTTGAGCACAGGGAGGAGGCAGAAGAGGCTTCCGAAATCGCATTCAGGAACGGTGCAATAGATGTGTTCCTTCCGAGCCCGAGGGAGCAGAGGGAACTACTGGAGCTGCGCGGAAAGATCTACATGGGCCTGAAGGACAGGATAATCGAGATACTAGACGCATGCATTCCTCCAGCGCAGATCCTCGAATATCTGAAGAGAAGTGAGGATCTTGCAAGAAGATACGGGATTGAGATGATAACATACGGGCATCTGGGAGACGGGAACATTCACCAGCATCCGCTGATCTTCGATGGCTGGGATAAGGTCTACCCGAGATTCAGAAAAGAACTGCTTAAGCTTGCAGTAAGTCTTGGCGGGGTTATAAGCGGCGAACATGGAATAGGTGTGTTGAAAAGGGAGGAGCTAAGGGAGTTCTATCCTGATCAGTACAGGCTCATGTTCGAAATAAAGAAGGTCTTCGATCCCAACATGATCCTGAATCCGGACAGAATATTCTAGAATTCAATGACTGTTCCAATTCTTTCTCCCTTTAAAACCCTCAGGATGTTCTCTGGCTCGCCCTTAAAGATTACAGTCTTTATCCTGCTCCTCTCTATTATCTTTGCCGAAAGCAGATCCATCACAACGTTAGCTCCCGCTTCCATTGAGGAGTTCGCAATAAGCTTTACGAGCTCGGCAGGAGTAAGTCTTTCTAACTTCCTTGCATTCGGGTTTTTCTTAGGATCCTCGGAGTAAACTCCGTCAACTGAGGTTGCATTAAGGAAGAGATCGGCATTGACGAATTCAGCTAGGAGGGCAGAGGTAGCATCCGTTGTGTGGCCCGGAAAAGTTCCTCCCATCACGACTGCCCTGTAATCCTTTGAAAGCTCCTGGGCCTCGATGAAATTCTCAGGAATTCTCTTTGCTGAATTTTTCATTGCATAGGCGAGAAGCATTGCGTTTATCCTCGTAACCGCAATTCCAAGATAGTCGCACATCGTTTCATTAGCCCCCAGCTCTCTTGCTTTTCTTATAAGCTCCCTCGCAAGCTTTCCGCCGCCAACTACAACAAAAAGTTCGTTCTCACTAGAAATCTCATCGAGAACTGCTGCAAAGCTCTTGATCCTTTCCGCACTGCCCTCGAAAACGGAGCCTCCGAGAGAGAGCACGAGACGCATGAAAAGGCTTGTCCATTACTTTTATATTTTTTGCCCCGAAATTGAGGGATGCAAGGGTTTTTTAATCCTTGGAGCTAGATTTTGGTGTGCAGATAACAAGAGATATTGCTGAAGAGCTCAAAAGC
>CAYSRI010000049.1:0-4144 GCA_964433405.1 uncultured archaeon
GTGCTTGAATACAGCGAGGGCTGTGCAACGTGCAGATTCTGCGGTTTCACGAAGTGCGGATGAACGGAGATGATTTAGATAACAACAGGTATTAAATTTTTCCAAAAAATTCATATTTCCTTTTGTTATAAAAAATGCTGATATTAACTTTAAAAAAATTTATATGTGATCAGAGAAAGGATAAGGTGGTGGTTAGATGGTTCTCGAATTTAGAAAGGGAGCAATATTTGTAGATGAGCTCAGGAACGTCAGTATAAAGATCGGAGAAATCACGGAAGAAGAGGAAGAATGGGCTCCAATGGGTCCAACGCCTTTTCCGCAGATAGAAACGCTAAGAGACTGGGATTTCACTCTGCTTAAGCGCTACAAGCCATTCTACGCTCCTTATTGCGACATGTGCTGCCTCTGTACGATGGGGAAGTGTGATCTGACCGAGAACAAGCGTGGAGCTTGCGGAATTAGCCTTGAAGCGCAGACTGGAAGAATCGTCGATATCGCGGTAGCCATTGGTACTGCATGCCACACAGGGCATGCGAGGCACATGCTCCACGATATAGAACACATTACAGGTAAAAAGCTAGACGAGATCCCCGTGGATCTTGGCCCTGAAATCGCTGAAGTTGCACCGCTTACACAGCTGATCACTGGAATTAAGCCGAAGACGCTTGCCGATCTGGAGAGAGCGCTTACGTACGTTGAGGAGCAGATAGTACAAGTTATGGATGCAATCCACACTGGACAAGAGGGCAGCTACTTGGATTTCGAATCAAAGGCGCTCCATTTAGGTATGATGGACTCTCTTGGCAAGGAGATAGCAGACATTGCCCAGATAGTCGCTTTCAACCTTCCGAAAGGAGAGAGCAATCAACCTTTGATCGAGCTAGGTATGGGTGTTCTGGACAGAAACAAAGCGATTGTGCTCGTTATAGGCCATCATGCTCCTCCAGCTTTCAACATTGCTGACTATATAGAAAACAACAAACTTAGCGACGAAGTTGAACTCGCAGGCATTTGCTGCACGGCTCATGACATGAGCAGATACTGGCCTAAGGCTAAAATAGCGGGCTCTCTCGGCAGACAGCTCAAAGTTGTAAGAGCAGGCTTAGCCGATATAATCGTAATTGACGAGCAGTGCATTAGGGCAGACATTCTGTACCATGCCGGAAAGCTCGGAATACCTGTTCTCTGCACAAATGCTAAAGCAATGCATGCGCTGCCAGACATGACGAAGAAGGATCCAAAGGAAGTCATTAAGTACCTGCTTGATGGGAATCCAGGAGCAGTTGTGCTCGATCCACTGAAGGTCGGCGAAATTGCAGTTGAGGTTGCAAGGGCTAGGAGAAAGAAGAGGGG
Source organism: uncultured archaeon (assembly GCA_964433405.1). Lineage (GTDB taxonomy): Archaea > Halobacteriota > Archaeoglobi > Archaeoglobales > Archaeoglobaceae > WYZ-LMO2. Next base: position 1,354 of record CAYSRI010000049.1, read on the forward strand.
CGAGATAAAGCCTGTGCTCACTGAGGAGCAGTTCATGAACTATGCAAAAGCCTGCACGCAATGTGGAACTTGCACGATCGCGTGCCCACAGAAGATAAGAATTGGCGAGGCGATGGAGGCTGCTGAGAAGGGAGACAGAAAGGTGCTTGAGGAGAAATGGGATGTATGCATAACCTGCGGAAGGTGTGAGCAGGTTTGCCCGAAGCATATACCCATAATAGACATGTTCAACTATGCTGCATGGAACAGAATACTGAACGAGAAGGGAAAGGTTAGAAGAGGTAGAGGCCCAGTCAGAGATTCTGAAATCAGAAATGTCGGCGCTCCGATTGTCCTTGGTACGATTCCGGGGATCATAGCGGTGGTTGGTTGCAGCAACTATCCGAACGGCACCAAGGATGCGTACACGATAGTAAATGAGTTCGCATCAAGGAATTTCATCGTAGTAACTACAGGCTGCATGGCTATGGACTGCGGACTCTACAAGGATGAAGAAGGAAAGACCGTTTACGAGAAGTACAAGGACGACTTCGATGGTGGCGGTGTCGTAAACATAGGTAGCTGCGTCTCGAATGCACACATCCATGGAGCAGCTATAAAGGTTGCGAGGATATTTGCAATGAGAAATATTAGGGCCAACTACGAGGAGATAGCTGATTACATACTCAACAGAGTCGGTGCTTGCGGAGTCGCCTGGGGAGCATACAGTCAGAAGGCTGCCAGCATAGCAACAGGAGTTAACAGGCTCGGAATTCCAGTCGTCGTTGGACCTCATGGAAGCAAGTATCGCAGGGCATTCCTTGGAAGGCCCTACAACGACGAGGATTGGATGGTCTATGATGTGAGGAGCGGGCAGAAGGTCAGAGTTGAACCAGCACCGCAAGACCTGCTTGTTGCAGCTGAGACTATCGAAGAAGCCATTCCACTCATAGCAAAGCTTTGCTTCAGGCCGAATGACACAGACAAGGGCAGAGCCATAAAGCTGACTCACTACATCGATCTTAGCCTCAAGTACCTAGGAAGAATGCCCGACGACTGGCATCTGTACGTTAGAACTGAGACAGACTTGCCATTAGCGAAGAGAGAAGAGCTGCTGAAGGAGCTAGAAGAGAAGCATGGCTGGAAGATCGACTGGAGCAGGAAGAAGATCCTCGAGGGACCAATAAGGCCGTATCAGGCAGGCTTCAACCCAACCTGCGTTGAGAGACTCTTCAAGGAAGGATTCTCAAGTTTGGCTAAGAAATGAGGTGATCGAGAATGCCCAAGACGATTGAGCAGCCATTTGATGCTGCAAACATCCCGGGACCAAAGATGGCGATGCTTCTTGAAAAAGGAAAGCCAGTTGCCATGGCTGTAAAGAAGGCAAAGCATCCACTTCTGATAGTAGGTCCAGACATAACACCAGCAATGATTGAAAGAGTTAAGAAATTCGCAGAAAAGGGTGTAACAGTAGTAGCCACGGGTAATGCCATAAGTAAGCTTACACAGGCCGGGATCAATGCGAAATACGCGGTGCTTCACGAACTCACTCAGTTTTTGCTCGATCCTAACTGGAAAGGCTTGGACGGGAAAGGAAACTATGACGTTGTGCTGATGATGGGTACAATTTACTACCACGGTTCCCAGATGCTTGCAGCAATCAAGAACTTCGCACCACACATAAGGGCAATATCCATTGACCGCTACTATCATCCGAATGCAGCTATGAGTTTTGGCAATCTCTGGAGAAAAGAAGAAGATTATTTGGCCCTGCTAGATGAGATAATCTCAGAGCTTTAAATTTATTTTTTAGTTATATAAGCTCTCAAAACACATTTTTCTGCAATAACTTAATGGGTATTTTAAGTTAGCTTGAGATAAATGATGTCCTTGGATGAATCTCCAGTCCCCTTCGAATTAGAGGATTATTTTGGAAGCACAGTCTTCAGTTTAACCCACTGTTGCCGCTAAGTCCCCCACTGGGGGATACAGTAGCGGAGATTGGCGGAAAGATCTCCCATGATATAAGGAAAGAAGGGTTGAAAGTTTACTGTAGATCAGAACGGTACTTGGCTCCTGAAGCTCCTTTAAGTTTTAGGCAAATTTTTTAATGGTGAAACGATCTGAGTTTGATGGTTAGGAACAGAGGCTTCAGGACTCAGGAGAGAGTGGAATTCGCTCTAAAGAAAGTTTTTGACAATATAAGGATACTTGGAGTTGAGACTATTGACATCTACAGTTGCGTAGGTAGGGTTTTAGCTGAAAATATAGTTTCTGAGTTTGACATCCCAAGATTTGACCGATCCGCAATGGACGGATATGCCGTCTTTGCTGAGGATACATTTGGGGCTAGCGAAACAAATCCTGTTCTGGTTAAGTTAGTTGGCGAAGTCAGGGTTGGGGAGCTTCCGAATTTTGAGATTTCCAGTGGAATTGCTGCGAGAATTTTTACAGGCTCTGCATTGCCAAAAGGTGCGAATGCAGTAGTCCCGTTGGAATTTACCGAAACTTTAGGGGAATATGTCAAAATCTTCAAAAGCGTTACACCTTACAAGAATGTTTCAAGGGTAGGCGAAGACTTAAAGAAAGGAGAACTTGTGCTAAGAAGGGGAGAAATCTTGCAACCGCAGGATGCAGGAATTTTGTCCTCTTTGGGTTTCGGGAGCGTTAAAGTTTACAGAAAACCTAAAGTTGCGGTTATATCAACGGGAGACGAACTTGTTGAACCCGGAAAAAAGCTCGAAGGAGTAAAGATATACAATTCAAATAACCCCATGATCTGTAACGCCCTCTTGGAGCTCGGTTTCCAAAG
>CAYSRI010000049.1:4154-6506 GCA_964433405.1 uncultured archaeon
AGTGTCAGCCTTGGAATCGTAGAAGATAAATTCGAGGAGATCGAAAGAAAATTATTTGAGGGTTTGAGGTATGATGTGGTGATTTTTACTGGAGGTACTTCAGTTGGAGAACGTGACTTGGTCCCTGAAGTCGTTGAAAAGTACGGAAATGTTCTCTTTCACGGTATCGCAATGAAGCCCGGAATGCCAACTGCTTTCGGCTTGGTTGGCAACAAACCTGTTTTCATGCTCCCGGGGTCTCCGGCAGCTTGCTTGCTGTCCTTCAGTACCTTTGTAATTCCGGCACTTTACAGAATGATGAACGTGCGAATTGTTGAGAGAAAGGGAACGCTGAAGAAGGGTGTTCTTGAGTCTCGTGTTCCTTCAGAATTAGGTATAAGAAGCATCGTCAGAGTTTACTGGGATAATGGTAAAGTTATTCCAATTCAAATTTCGGGTTCTAGTGTTTTAAGCTCCCTCGTTAGGGCAAATGCAATCCTAGTAGTACCAGAAGACATTGAGGGTTATGAAGCCGGAGAAGAAGTTGAAGTAAGGCTTATGAGAGATATAACGGAGGTTTTTGAATGAGGAAAATCTTTTTCAGTATTACAAACCAGAAATTGCGATCGAAGAAGTTGAATTGTTGCGCTCTAGAGGAAGAGTTTTGGCTGAAGACCTTCGAGCACCGATAAGCCTACCCCCTTTCGACAGAACAACTATGGACGGTTACGCCGTAATCGCGGAAGATACTTTTGGTGCAGCTGAATCTCAGCCCGTAAAACTTGAAGTAATAGGCAGAATTGAGGCTGGAGAATGGAGCGATATAGAGTTGAGTAGGGGGAAAGCCGTGGAAGTTGCTACGGGGTCTTTGGTCCCTAAAGGAGCCAACGCTGTAGTTATGGTAGAGTTCACAAAAGAAATTGGAGGATTTGTTGAAATTTTCAAATCGGTCAATCCAGGAGAGAACATACTTTTTGCGGGCAGCGATATAATGGCTGGCGAACTGGTGCTTAAAAAGGGAAAGAAGATAACTTCAAGGGAGATCGCATTGCTTTCTGCCTGCGGAATAAGGCGTTTGAAGGTGCACCGAAGACCAAAAGTAGCCATTCTCTCCACAGGAAACGAGCTAGTTGAGCCTGGAGAAAAGATTGAGGGAGCCAGTATATACGATGTTAACTCCTTCGCTTTGTGCGCAGCTGTAGAGGAGTGTGGTGGGGATCCAATCAGACTTGGGATCGTAAGGGATGACGAAGATGAGCTCAGAAGTGCAATTTTAAAGGCTTTAGAAGTTGCAGACATAGTATTGACGAGTGGCAGTACATCGGCTGGTTTTGGAGACATGATGTTCAGGATACTATCAGAGCTCGATCCGGGTTTGCTCGTTCACGGTATTGCCGTTAAACCGGGAAAGCCCACAGCCATCGCCTTGCACAAAGGAAAACCTGTCTTTGCCTTGCCCGGGTATCCGACTTCTGCAATGACGATATTCGAGATATTTGTTTCTCCGTTAATAAGAAGGCTTTCCGGCTTAGTTGAGGAAAGCAAAACTCTAAAGGCAAAGCTTGCAATGAAGGTTTTTTCTGAACCCGGGAGACGGGAGCTGCTTCCCGTTAATGTAGTATATGATTCGCGAGAGTACAGGGTTTATCCTGTCACAGGTTCGTACAGCGGAACGATTTCGGCCATATATGCAACTGACGGATTTATAGAAATACCAGAGGACGTTTTAATGCTGGAAGAAGGCGAAATAGTGGATGTTAGGTTATACGGAGAAGTCAAACCAGCAGACATAGTCATAATTGGAAGCCACTGTACTGGCTTAGATGCCATTCTCGAGCTTATGCCGGGATATGAGGCAAAGGTCATAAATTTGGGTTCAACCGCAGGTATACTTGCGGTTAAGAGGCGGGAAGCGGATTTGGCAGGAATACACCTTCTTTGCGAGGATGGGAAATACAATGAAACTGTTGTCAGAAAATTTGGGGTTGAGAATGCAGTCCTTGTCAAAGGATATCTCAGAGAGCAGGGTTTAATTGTTGTGAAAGGTAATCCAAAGGGGATCCATGACTTTCGAGACTTGCTTAGAGAAGAAGTACGCTTTGTAAACAGAAACAGAGGTTCGGGAACAAGAATTCTAATTGACATGTATCTGCGAAATCTTGCATATGAGCTTGGTATAAGCTTCGAAGAACTGAAAAGAAGAATAAAGGGTTATGAAGTTGAAGCCAAGAGTCATGATGCCGTCGCCTTTGCTGTTGCCAATGGAAGGGCTGACGTGGGAGTCGGGATAAAAAGTGTAGCAAAATCATATGATTTGGACTTCATTCCGTTAAGAGCAGAAGAATACGACTTTTTAATACCACTAGAAAAGCT
>CAYSRI010000049.1:6516-9963 GCA_964433405.1 uncultured archaeon
CTGTAAGGACATTTCTTGAAATATTGAATTGCAGGGAATTCGCAGAAAGATTGGATAAACTTGAAGGGCTTAAAGTATACGAGAGGACAGGAGAGATGATAAAAATATGAAGGGTAGGATAAGTGAAATCTTTGAGTCCATACAGGGGGAAGGTATATTCGTCGGCGTGAGACAACTTTTCATAAGGTTTTGCGGTTGTAATCTGAACTGCTATTATTGCGATACTTTAAAGGACTCGGAATTTTGTTTTGACCATGTTAGCGGTAAAAGCCTTCAAAATCCGATTTCGGCAGAATATGTTCAGAAAAGGATAGATTCTGCGAGGGTGCACTCGGTTAGCTTCACGGGTGGAGAGCCATTGCTTCAGGCGGAATTTATAAGGGCTCTGAATAAGACAAGACCTTTCTATCTTGAATCGAACATGAGCATACCAGAAAAGGCCAGAAAACTCAGATTTGTCGATTTTGTAGCTGGAGATCTGAAAATCAGGGAGGCAAATATTTCTTGCTTTGAAATTCTGCTGGAAAACACTTTTAAAAGCTTTAAAATTCTCAGGAAAACCAGAACGAGAAGGACCTTTTGCAAGATCGTTTTGCCTTCAGAATTTAACCAGGAAGAAATTGTAAATTCCTCTCTTCAAATAAAAGACTATGTGGAGTGTTTTGTCCTCCAGCCAGTCTTTGGCTCAAGGCTTGAGAACATTTTTAAACTTCAACAGAAAATGATAGAATTCGCAGATACTAGGATCATTCCTCAGATACACAAATTCATAGGGGTGAGGTGAATGAAAATAGTCGTTGGAGTTTCTGAAGGTTTCAGTGCAGCCCATTCGATTCCAGGACATGAAAAATGTGGCAGAATTCACGGACACAACTTTATTGTGAGTGTAGAGGTGGAGGGAGAACTCAAGAATGGAATGGTAATCGATTTCTTTGAGCTTAAGAGAATTCTGAGAGAAATAATCAGCAAATTTGACCATTCGCTGATAAACGAGGTAATAGAAATCCCGACTTCTGAAAACATTGCTCTATACATTTTTGAGGAGCTGAAAAGGAGAGATTTAAATGTTGTCCGCGTCAGAGTTTCAGAAAATGTCGATAAGTGGGCGGAAGTCAGGATATAACATTTTTTGAATCAAGTTTATCCAAGATTCTTTCTATTTCGGCCCTTGTCTCCTTTATCTCTCTGTCGGTTCTCACTATGTGCCAGCCCTTTAAAATTTTAAGGGCCTTCTCTCTCACTTTCCTAAGGTCTTCCAGATTTTCGAACATCTCTTTTTCTTTTCTATTTGAAATTCTCTTTGCCAAAACTTCAGGCTCTGCATCGAGAAAGAACATGTAATCGGAGGTGGGCAAAATTGCAGAGAAAAACTTGTATAAGAATTTCGCAAGGGGGAAAGGTAAATAAAAAACTCCGCCGATATAGCGGACGAAGATTACGTTGTCAGCTCTTCTGTAGTACCTAATGAGGGAGTTCATGACATCGAGGAAATAGAATATCGATGCCTTTATGTGGTTGATCTTTCCCCTTCCCAGAAGGCTCTGTTTCGCCTTCTTACCGAAGAAGGAATCGCTGGGATGTGTACGGATTATAAGGGTTTCACCTTTTGACTGGTATCTTTCTGCAATGTACTTTGCGTGAGTATCCTTCCCCGAACCGTCTAGGCCATCAACTACGATGAACCTCATAACATCAGGGAAAGGGGTGCAACTAGGAGCGAAACGCTCAAATTATCCAGCCCTTTGGGGGTAATAGCTTCTACAATTGTTGCTACGAAAGCGAGAAGTACTAGAAAATACGTTACTTCGCGGGAATAGTAAAGACTTATCACTAGAAACATTGCAAGGGTTGATATAAACATGGCTAGGCTACCTTCAAGACTTTTTGAGGATCCAAGAATTGTGTACTTTCTTTTTCCGTATTTTGTGCCTATCAGCGAGGCGAAGCCATCTCCGTATGACATTGCAACGATGCCCATTGAGATCGCATCGCGCCTTTCGAAAAGGAAGAAGGCTAGCAGGGTCCAGGCTATTGAGTAATAAAACAGTCCTAAAGCGTGCCCAGAGAGCGTCGTCCTACTGGGGATTTTTATCGGTGAATAAGGGGTCATGAAAAAAGTTAGAATAACGAATGGAAATGCCGCGAGAAAAGTCATAACCTCTCGAGACTCGAAAAAAGGCAGGAGAAAGGCAATGTTTCCGACCATTATATGTAGAAACTTCCTGCCTAAAAGTTCGTTCTTTATTGCCTTCTCGGATACGAGCACAAGAGAGACAACGTATGCGTAAACAGCGAGTAGAGGTATCAAATCATTCATTGCTTTTGGTTAAGCATGAGAGTATAAATCTTTTGGAAATGCTTTTTAGATCTGGGACAATGTAACAATGTGAGATATGAGGAGCCAGTATTTCGACCGCCAAGTGAAGCTCGCAGTTTAATTATTCAAGCTACAGTGGGCTGTTCTTGGAACAAGTGCACTTTCTGCGGATGGCAATGCACTAACTGCAGACACAGATTTTCTTTTGAATATTGCTAAATACGCAAATGACCTTTTTAGGCTTGAAAGGATTAGCTGCTATGCGAATCCCATGGATCTACTGGAAAAAAGCAAAAGTGAGCTTTTAGAGATAAAAAAAGCTGGAATAAAGCTTCTGTATGTCGGAATAGAGAGTGGAGACGATGAAATTCTGCAGAAGATAAAAAAGGGCGCAAATTCTGAGGAAATCTATCAGGCTTGTCTTAAGGCTCATGAATGCGGTTTCGATCTTTCAGTAACAGTTCTTAATGGGATTGGTGGAAAAGAGAAAATGAACGACAATGCAGTTAAAACTGCAAAACTTTTGAATAGAATTCAGCCAAAGTATACTGGGGTTTTGACTTTCATTCCTGTGCCGAATACACCGCTCTATTTCAAAATAAAAAAAGGAGAATTCGATCTTCCCAGCGCTATAGAAAACCTTTTGGAGCTGAAAATGTTGGTAGAAAATTTGGAAGCAAAGACGGTTTTCAGATGCAACCATGCTTCAAACTATTTCCCCCTTAAGGGGAATCTGCCAGAAGAAAAGATCAAGATTATCAAATTGATCGATTACGCTTTGGCAAATCCCATCGTTCTTAAGCCGGAGTGGCTCAGAGGCCTTTAAACAATTTCTGACATTAAAGCCAGATTTTAATCTACTGTTGCTGTTCTTTCTCAACGATTCAAGCATTGAGTAGGCTTGCTTTATCCCTGAGTCTACATAGTGCTTTGAGTAAGACCAGTTTTTGATGTATCTGTCTCTAAGCTCTCTTCTAAATGCTTTGTCTTTTCTTATGGGAGGGTATAAGCCTTTTATCTCTCTTTTTCCATTCTATGGCCTCCCATAGGCTATCCAAAACATCCTTCAAAAGGGCTATGTAGTCATTGATGAACTCCTTAACGTTCAGATTGTGATGAATCGAGTAAGC
>CAYSRI010000050.1:0-9167 GCA_964433405.1 uncultured archaeon
AAAGTACAGGAACCATAAATGGATCCTGGTGTCCATTGAGGACATTTCAGAGAAGATAGAAATCAAGAGAATGCTCGAAGAGAGGAGCATTCTATACAAAACCCTTGTTGAGAGTTCGCATACTGGCATTTTTATCATCCAAAACGACAAAATTGTTTACGCTAACAAGGTTACCGCCGATATTCTGGGATATTCTATAGAAGAAATAAGCACTCTACCCCACCCATATATGATAATTTCACCTGAATTCAGGGAGACTGCCATAAAGAGATATAAAGCAAGAGAGATGGGACTGCAAGTCCCTGACAGCTACGAAGTCAAAGTTACAACAAAGGAGGGTAAAGAGAAGTGGCTTAGCGTTCGAGCCAGACAAATAAAGTATAAGGGCGCTCCAGCTGTATTGGTCAACATAGCAGATATAACCAAGCTAAAGGAGGATGAACAAGCACTGAAGAGTCTCAACACCCTTCTTAGAATTTCTGGTGAAATAAAAGACATGCTTATCCTAGAGAAATCTGAGACCGAGATATTTTCAAGGTTGAAATCCATTCTGGAAAAACTAGATGCAGAAGTAGGAATCTACTTTGTGAATTCGAAATCCGCAGTTCCACTAATTTCGTTAAAACATCCGTATCTGGATCTCCCATCCGATAAATTGAAAATAAAAGATGTGTGCCAAGAATTTTTGGATGGAAAGTGGGTAACATTCTTGCCCATCTTTAGCGAAGAACTTCAATGCATTATAATAATAGTAAGAGCCAAAAAATTCACGGACGACGAATTGAAAATTATATCTTCAATTTCTCAAGACGTTTCTATGCGATTGAAGTCGCTTAAAGTTGAAAAGGAGAAAGAAAAGGCCTTGAGGCTGATCATGGAAAATCTAGAGCATTTCGAGGAGCTGGCCGATAAGCTCAGAAATCCGCTTGCAGTCATTAAGGGCTATTTAGAGATCCGAGAGGAAGTCCCCGAAACTGAATTCCTAAGGAACATAAGTGAGCACGCAGACAGAATAGAGAAGATATTAGACGAGCTGAGAATCAAAGAGCTTGCAACGTTCGAAATGAAAAAAATTCTCGAAAATAAAAATAGTGATCATTCAAATATAGAGTTTAGAGATTCCAAAACGTAGTCCGGAGAAATGCTTGCCCTTTTGAGGTTCTCCTTCTTATCAACACCTGTCAACACAAGAAGGGTTGTCGCACCGATTCTTTTACCAGCAACAACGTCAACTTCGATCTGGTCTCCAACAACAACGACGTCTTCAGCTTTCAAACCTAGCCTTTCAAGAGCTTCTAGCATGATAACCTTCGAAGGCTTTCCGACGATAACGTCTGGCATTCTACCCGTCATCCAGTAGAGGGCACCTATTATAAGGCCCGTTCCAGGAGTTGGGCCATCCTCAGAGGGAAAAATCTTGTCAGGATTCGTTGCTATGTACCTAACCCCATTCAGGCAGCAGCGCAGCGCCTTTGTCATTAAATTGTAGTCCAAATTTCTGTTTGAGCCCACGACAAGATATTCAGCCTCATGATAATCCACGAGATTAAGTCCCGCATTTACCAGCTCTTCCATAAGCCCTCTCTCGCCGGTGGTGAAAACCCTTGCTCCCTTTTTTTCTTTGGCAATGAAATTCGCTGTTGCGTGAGTTGCCGAAATTATATCCCTTTCAGTCACGGGAATGCCAAAAGACCTCAGTCTTTCCATCAACATTCTCCTGCTTCTTGTAGAATTGTTCGAAACGAAGACAACCCTTTTCCCCGCATCAAGCAAATTCAGAACACCTCTAACTCCCTCTTCTATAGGTTCAATGCTTCTTCCTACCACTCCGTCAATATCTACAATAAAGCCCTTTTTCTTCAGCAGAGGATGCATCACATCAGACCGAGCATTTTCAGCTCCTTGGAGATCTTTTCAACAGCCTTTTGCGCGTCTTCAGGACTCTTGCCACCTGTTACAACCATCTTTCCTGAACCAAAAATGAGTACAACTACCCTCGGATCGGTTAGGCGATAAACTAGCCCCGGAAACTGTTCAGGCTCATACTCTACGTTCTCAAGACCCAATCCAACAGCTATGGCATTCAGATTTAGATCAGTACCCAGATCGGCCGAAGCGACGATGTTCTGCTCTTTCACGTCTGGTTCGTCAATGACAGAGATTCCATTTCCCTTAAGCATTTTAACGATCTGCTTTACCGCCCTTCTGGCATCCTCAACGGATTTAGAACCGGTGCATACGATTTTTCCACTTCTAAAAACGAGAGCTGCTGCCTTTGGTTCACTCGTCCTCAAAACAAGTCCAGGAAATTGCTTTGGTTTATATTCAGAATCCTTAATTTCCTTTGAGATTTTCACAAGATCTATGTTCTCACCGATCTGCGTTGAAGCCACAACATTCTCGATCTTTATTGTGTATTCCATAACAAACCCCGAGATCGGTAGTATATAAACTATATAAATGCTTCTACGAAAAATTTTTGTATAGTCAATGAACTTATTTAATCATTGAGGATGAACCATTTTTGCTGTTCGTGAACAAGAAATCTATAGATAAGGCCTCTAAAGTTTTCGGGCTTGGTTTTTTGGTAAGGAAGCCCATTTTGGAGATTTTTAAAATGCTCGAAGTTGAATTTGAGGAACTCGATAGAGAGGGATCAAAAAATGCAATTGAAAAGCTTGGTGAATCTAAAGGAATCAGCATTTCTACAGCACAGCTACTTAAAAATATCGCTATGGCATTCTTCCTCCCCACAGGTGTATTTATGGCTACGATAAAAAAAGGTCCATTATCGATCTGGGCTTGAAACGGAAGATTTCATATTCTTAGAGCTACTAGCTGAAGTACCCAGAACCTTTAGACCAACGCTCTTCTTTGACGTTTGGGTCGTGATACCTAAAAGTAGAGATGGAGGTTTGAAAGTGAGAAAAATAATAAGGAATATTGCTGAAAGAGTTAGGCGAGGAACCGATAAACAGTGAGGACTGGGAAAACCTTAAGCCGATTAGAGAAAAAATCTCAAAAGGGTTGGAAGTGAAAGGAGTTGCAGAGAATTTCTGGGAATCGCTATGATCTAAGCTTTCTCTTAAGCCACTTCTCAGCTTCCTTTAAATCCTCAATTTTTTCGAAATAGAGTGTTTTTACTCCCAAAATGCCTTTCTTTTCTATCTTTATCAACAGCTTGCTTTCGTCGACACTGTATCCAGTTATATCACCTAGTCTCGTTTTGAAGGGTTTGTAAATCAGAACTTCTTCATCCAAAAAGTAGTATCTTGGCTTTCCAAGGGCTATTATTGCATAAAGAAATATAAAAAGAGAGAAAATCGTCAATAAGAGAGCAATTCTAATTACATTCTCCCCCATTAGGATTTTGTAAGCAGCGTACCCGAAAATAATTGCCACTATGATTGAGATAAACGCTATCCACTTTCTCCTAGCAGCAGGGTTCTTCACTGCTCTGTAGCACCAGATCATGTCCCGCTCCTCCAGTCGTTAAGATACTTAACCTGCTCTTCCGTAAGCCTGTCGATCTTAATTCCAAGTGTTTCAAGCTTAAGTCTTGCAACCTTTCTGTCAAGTTCCTCAGGCAGCTTATAAACCCTTTTTTCAAGTTTTTCCCAGTTTTCGGCAATGTAACGAACCGCTAAAGCCTGATCAGAAAAACTCATATCCATAACTTCGATCGGATGTCCGTCGCCTGCCACAAGGTTAACCAGTCTCCCCTCTGCAAGCAGATACAACTTCTTGTTACCCAGATCGTATTCCTTAACGTATTTTCTGACCTCTCTAACACTCCTTGCAATCCTCTCAAGAGCTTTAACGTCAACTTCCACGTTGAAGTGTCCAGCGTTTGCAAGAATTGCACCGTCCTTCATCTTCATCATATGTTCCTCTCTCACGACATCTCTGTTTCCAGTTGCAGTGATGAATACATCCCCTATTTCACTCGCTGAATCCATGTCCATAACAGTGAATCCATCCATTATCGCCTCCAGAGCTCTGATCTCATCAACCTCGGTGATTATCACATTGGCCCCCATCCCCCTGCAGCGCATTGCAATCCCCCACCCACACCATCCGTAACCTGCAACCACCACCCTTTTTCCTGCAAGGAGCATATTCGTGGCCCTCATGATGCCATCAACAGTCGACTGACCCGTGCCGTAGCGGTTGTCGAAGAGGTACTTCGTTAGTGCATCGTTAACAGCAATCACAGGAAATTGCAAAACCCCTTCCTTTTCCATAGCCCTAAGTCTCAAAACTCCTGTTGTTGTTTCCTCGCTAGCCCCTCTAACCCTCTGACCTCTCCTGTGAAGCTCGAATATCAGATCTGCACCGTCGTCTACAACTATGTCTGGCCTAAAATCCGCAACCTTGGCAATTGCGGAGTAGTATTCTTCAACGCTCATACCTCGCCTTGCATAGCACTTTATTCCCATCTCCCTGAGCGCTTCGGCTACATCGTCCTGAGAGCTCATAGGATTGCCTCCAGTAATCGCAACTTCAGCTCCGCCTTCGATTAGCGTTTTAACTAAAACAGCCGTTTTTGCTTCGACGTGCAGCGCCATTCCCACCCGAAGACCCTCCAGTGGTTTATCCTTTCTCATCTCTTCCTTGATCCTTGCAAGCACCTTCATGTGCTTTTCAGCCCAATCAATCTTGTTAAATCCCTCCATATCTCGTAACCTCCTCTATCCTGTCTCCAAGCACAAATATCCAGTCTACGCTTCCAGGTCTGAATTCATCCGCATCTCCCTTAATGATTTTCTCAACGGCATCTGCTACTTCTTCGACACTCATCTCCGTTACATCAATTTCAAATACTTTTTCGCAGCTCTGGAGGGCTTCTACGAGGATTACATCGATCAGTTCCGCTTCAACGTTTTCCATCACCTTCTCATAACTCCAGCCGCGCTCGATTAGCCTTTTCTTTATCAAAAGCGGGTTGCAGCGAAGAACTATTGCAATTTCAGGATCGAGAAGGTGTGAAAGGTGGCCCTCAACAATACCGTCAAATTCAAATTTCTTTAATCTCTCAACATCTACAATAACATCCTCACCTTCCCTTCTCGCACAACCATGTTTTTCGGCAAATTCCCTAACAGAGATAACTCTATAGCCCCGCCTCTTCAGTTCCTCTGCAACGCTACTCTTGCCGCAACCAGGAGTGCCGGTTAGTGCTATCATAGCAGCTCCTTAAGCTTCTCAAGGAAGAAATCGTTTTCCTCCGGTTTTCCAACCGTCACGCGGTATCCAGATACCCCGAAACTCTTGCAGTCCCTTATTATCACCCCTCTCCTTAGCAGTTCCTCTGCAAGACCGTCTTTTGACTTGAAGAATATGAAGTTGGCCTGTGAAGGATAGGCTTCTACAAGCTTTTCTAGTTCTCCGAAGAGCCTACTCCTTTCGGACTTTATCTTTCCAACGCAGTTTTTCATCCACTCTATGTCTTCTAGAGACGCTATTGCAACCTTTTCTGCCAATGTAGAGACCGGAAAAGGAGTCGAAGCAGAGCGATAGTATTTTACCAGCCACTCTGGAAGTCTGGCATACCCTATTCGCAGATTTGCAAGTCCAAAGGCTTTAGACATGGTCCTAGCTATGATTACGTTTTCGCAATCCAAATCAAGATCAAAGTCTGCAAACTCAATGTAAGCTTCGTCCAAAAATACCATTCCCTTCGTAGATTCTGCAATTTCTTTTACCAATCCGGGATCCTCTAAGTTTCCCGTTGGATTGTTTGGAAAAGGAATTATTACAAGCTTGGTTTTTTCACTCAAAAAATCAATTATCTGCTCTGGGATTCTGAAATCCTTCCTCCTTTGCACTCTGACCTCCCTAGCGCAGTGTAAGCGGGCAAGTATACCGTAGTACTGAAACGTAGGGACCGGAATCACGACTTCATCGCCCTTATCAATGAGCATCGTGAACAGCGTTTCCAATATTCCGTCAATACCCGCTCCAATGACTATTCTCTCTGATTCCCAGCCAGTATATTCTTCAAGCCTCTCTCTCAATTCCCTGTACTCTGGATTGGGATACCTGTGCAGATCCGTAAATTTTCTGAGCTCTTCTATGGCCCTTGGACTGGCTCCGTAAGGATTCTCGTTTGATGCGAGTTTGACAACTTTTTCGAGGCCGTAGAGCTCCTTCACTTCATCTATGCTCCTTCCCGGAATGTAGGTCTCGAATTCGATGCATTTTCTCATCTAACCACTTCTATTTCGATATTACTCCAATCCTCACTTACACCCTTCAAAGATGTTGCTAAGGCCTCGACAACTTTCCCGATGATCTTCATTACAAAGGGATTGAGCTCGATTTCTTCCCCATCAACAACTAGCTTAACCTGCATTCATACCACCCTCCTGAATTCGCCCATAAAGTTCTTTATAACTTCTTCCGTTACATGCGGCATTACAACGAACCTTATAGCCCTTGGCTCTCTTATCGTTGAAATCACCCATCTACGCCTGTAAAGTTCTTGTTTGATTTCTTCAGCTCTCTCTGTTTTGAAAGCCACGACGTTCATAACAGGCTCTATTACCGGCTCAAAACCCAATGCTGACATTTCCTCTACGAGGATCCTCGTGTTTTTCAGGCATATCTTCACGATTTCTCTCATTCCATTGTATCCCAAGGCCTTTAGAACTGCGTATGCCGAAGCTACTCCCGTACCGGGCCTCGTGCCCGTGAGTGTAAACTGCATCTTTGAAGTGAGATAAGGAGTCTCAACTTCCAGGGCTTTCAGAAAGCTCTCGTCCCTGAATAGTATGCCCCCCGCCGGAATTGTGGCCATACCCATTTTGTGCGGGTCGATTGTAATGGATGTCACACCTTTGTTAGCGAAATCGAATGGATACGGCTTATCCATGAATGGAATCACAAGCCCCCCAAAAGCGGCGTCTACATGCAACGGTATATCTTTTTCTTCCGAAAGCTTTGAAAGTTCTACAATCGGATCTATCTGTCCTAGCTCGGTTGTACCTGCAATTCCAACGATTGCAACTGTTCTTTCATCAATAAGTCTCTCTACTTCAGCCAGATCAACCTTGTAATCCTCATCAACGTTGGCCCTCCTCACCTCAACACAAAGAATATCACAGATCTTCTCAAATGAAAAATGAGCGGTTTTTGGGATCACTATGTTCGGTTCTTTCCTTCTTTTTACGTTTCGTGCAGATCTTATTCCCTGAATATTCGCCTCCGTTCCTCCTGAGCAGATGTATCCAACACAATTTCCGCGGTGCAGGAGCTCGCCAAGCATCGATATAAGCTTTTTTTCAAGCTCTACAGTTCCGGGAAAAATCCCGGGATCACCAAGATTGGTTCCAATGAATAATTGATGAGCTTTTACGGCTAATTCGTGTGGAATCGTGCACATTGAGCTCAAAACCCTTGAATAAGGGATATCCTTCTCCCTGTAACTACTAAGTTCTTCTAACACATCCATAGCCATTGTTGAAAAAGGGTAATAAATACGTAACTAAAGGAGCCTGAATGTGAAGCTTGCGGTTCTCATGGGGGGAAAAGGAAAAAGAGTAGGTATCGAGAAACCCGAGATTGAGATCTGCGGAAAGAAGCTGATTGAGATTGCAATTGAAAAGTACTCTGATTATAAACCTATTTTTGTTTGCCGAGACGATTCTCAGGCAGAAAGATATGCCGAAAAGTTCGGAATCACATGCATTTGCGACTTTTATAAAGGATCTGGTCCACTTGCTGGAATTCACGCGGCACTAAAGCACAACGGAAATACCGCAGTCGTCGCCATAGATATGCCGTTCGTTAAGAGAGAACTTCTTGAGTTCATATTCAAAAAAGGAGTTGAAATTGACTGCGACGCACTGATTCCGAAACACAAGTTTCCTGAACCTCTACTTGCTTATTATGCCGAAAAATCGGTTTCTGAAATTGAAAAGGCAATATTGATGGGGGAAAAAAGGATCATTGCCCCTCTCAGCAGACTTCGGACGATTTTTTATCCGGCAGATGAGTTAAAAAGATTCGACAAAAATCTAATATCCTTTTTCAACATAAACACCCCTGAAGACATAACAAAGGCGAAAGAAATATGCTCACGGACCCATTTGGGAGAACTATAAAAAATTTGCGGATAACTGTGACAAGCAGGTGCAATCTAAACTGCATTTATTGCCACAGAGAAGGAGAGAACAATTCAAGAAATGAAATGAGTTCTGAGAGAATTGCAGAAATCGCTAATGCCTTCTACGAACTTGGAGTTAAAAAGCTAAAGCTTACAGGCGGAGAACCCCTGCTCAGAAGGGATATATGCGATATCATTTCATCGATGCCTGATTTTGAGGAGATCTCCCTGACAACGAATGGGATTTTCTTGAAGGACTTGGCCTTCGATCTTAAGGAGAGCGGACTTGACAGAGTGAACATCAGCCTAGATACCCTCAATGCGAAGACGTTCAGGTTCATAACAGGAGGAGGAGATTTAAGTAAGGTTATTGAAGGCTTAAGAACAGCTGTTGAGGCCAGACTAACTCCTATCAAGCTAAACATGGTTTTGATGAAAGATGTAAACGATTATGAGGTCCGAAAAATGCTTGAATTTGCAAATTCGTTTAACAAAAAAGAAACAAACGTGATCCTGCAACTAATAGAACTCATTCCCAATTCAGCAACAGAAAGATTTTACCTAGATCCAACCGTTTTTGAGGAAGAATTTGTCAAAATTGCCAATGCGATAAAGATACGAGATATGCACAAAAGAAAGCAATTCATAACCCCATTGGGAGTTGTTGAAATCGTAAAGCCCTTGGACAACACGGATTTCTGCAGACACTGCAACAGGATCCGTATAACCTCGGACGGAAAGATAAAGCTTTGCCTCATGACTGACGAGACTGTGGACCTATCAGGTTTGAGCGGGGAAGAGCTGAAAAAAGCAATTTTTGAGGCAATTATGAAGAGAAAACCCTTTTTCAGGTAAACTTCACTGCCCTTACTATTCTTTTGACCCTTTCAACCTCAATCTCACCTCTGATATATAAATAGCTCCCTACAATCACCCCATCACATTATTCCGAAATCATTTTGGCATTCTCAGCATTTACACCACTTCCAGCAAATACAGGAGCTCCCAGGTATTCCTTTGCAAGCTTATCGAGTTCAACCGCAACATAGAGCGCTGTTGA
>CAYSRI010000050.1:9177-9932 GCA_964433405.1 uncultured archaeon
TTCCGGTGATTATGAATGCGTCAACCAAGCTTCTTTCCGCATGTAAAGTACCCCTAGCTCACGCAAGGAGCTTCTTTGAGTATGTAAAAGGCTTCCTATATGATTCTATATTTAGCAATATTAAAAACCTTTTCTATTTGAAACTGTTGACTGTGGCTTTTGCATCCTTCAACGCGCATTCCAGCACATCTTCGAAGTCATCATGCAATGGAGCGTCAGGAAGTGGTTTAGGGTGGACCACGCGTATCACTATCTTCTCCATACACTCTCGCCACCGTACTTTATTTCAACAATCCTGTGCTGAGGTATTGCTGCTCCGCTTTTCAGATAGACAAATTTGTGCCCGATCTCATCGATTTCGTCGCCAGTAAATTCCAAAAATCCATGAAACAGTAACCCTAGAAAAATCGTATTCAGGGTGCCATCTCAGCTTGTTCAGCATTTCCCTTGCACTATATTTCTTCATCTTTTGCAAACTCTATTATCTGACCCTTCAGGTTGAACTTAAGCGACTTCTTTACAACTGCCCTGACAAAAAGCGGATCATAGTTAAGCGTTTTTATTATGTGTCCAATCGAGTTCCTGCCCAGTTCTACTTCTCTCTTGATCTTCTGCAAATGTTCCTCCATTTCATCCTCCGGCATGAATATTATCTCTAAAATCTTGTTGAATTCCTTCAGAGAGACGTAGAAGTTCGCAGATAAGTGAGTATAGCTGACATGGTACTCCTTCTCGGGTTTTCCAGACGGATCTGA
>CAYSRI010000051.1:0-9768 GCA_964433405.1 uncultured archaeon
AACCCGCGACCTGGTGATTACAAGTCACCCGCTCTTCCAGCTGAGCCACGGCGGCGTATCAGAAGTTATGAGCTTATTCGACATATTTTTCTCAGCTTTTAAGTTTGTCGATACAACTTTTAGTCTGTCGTATTAATTCTCCTCAGCCTTTCGACACCATTAAGTTCCTTGATGATCCTTGCTACAGCTTTAGGAACGCATTCTTCCCAATTTCCGCCATTAAGGATCATCTTTCTGATTGTAGTGCCCCGAAGTTTTTCCCTGTTGAAGTTAGGAGGCTGAATGACTTCAAGTCCTGCGTCTTTGAATACCTGTCCTATTACAGGGTTCCTCGTAATGATTGCTTGAATCTTGGGTACAAGATGCTGGATGTAGATCGCGTTACCAACGTATACACTCATGGTCGGAACTGTAGCAGTAATTATTCTATCAAGGCTAATTCCAGCCTCTTTTAAGGATTCTCTAATCATTGTAATTCTTTCTCCTGCGGTAAATGGATTTCTCAGTGTATGGCTCTCGTCTGCCATGCCTACGAGTAGGACTAGCTCATCGAATCGCTCCAAAGCCCATCTGATCACGCTTAGATGTCCAAGGTGAAACGGTTGGAATCTCCCGAAGATCAGTGCTCTTCTAACTTGCATAAAGATTGCTATAAAGGCGGTTTTAAAATCTTGTCCTTTTTTAGCACAGTCAGAAAGGCTGTTGTCAAGCTAAGCGTGATGGCTAATGCAACAGAAATCCAAAAACTGAATCCTGAAACGTAGAATACCGAAAAGGTTATAAAAAATACCGAAATAATAGTGGAACTCAATGAAATCTTCCAGCTAAGCTCTCTGAGCTCGAGCATCTTCTCTCCTTATTGCACCTTTCGGACAGACTTGGGAGCAGACTCCACAACCAATGCAGAGAGCGGGATCGATCCATACCCTTTGGTCGAAGTTCAATGCAGGGCAATTGAAAGTTCTTATGCATTCCATGCAGAGATCGCACTTCTCTGTAACCTTCAGTGGCTTGATACCCGACTTCTTCCTCTTTTCTCTTGCCCAGACAATTGCGCAAGCCTGTCGCGCGATTATTACTGAAACACCTTCATGCGTGAGCGCTCTTTTTAGCGCTTCCTCCATTCTTTTCACATTGTAAGGATTCACAACTTCGACGAAATCAACTCCGCAACCTTTTACGATATCCTCTATTTTTACCTTTCCGCCAGTCTCCCCGCAGGCTCTTACACCTGTGCCCGGATGGGGCTGATGACCTGTCATTGCAGTGGTTGAGTTGTCCAGAATAACGAGTACGAATTTGGACTTGTTGTAAACCGCATTTATCAATGCTGGAATTCCTGCGTGCAGAAAAGTTGAATCACCGATTGTCGCTATTATTTTATCCTTCAGGACATGGGCAAGGCCATTTGATACCCCAACGCTTGCACCCATGCAGATCGTTATGTCTACAGCTTCCAAGGGCTTGTTTATTCCCAATGTGTAGCAGCCTATATCGGAGGGCAGGCAGGCGTTACCTAACTCGTTAACAACTTTTCTTATCGCGTAAAACGCTGCTGTATGCGGGCAGCCAGCACAAAGTACTGGTGGTCTTGGAGGGGCGATTTTTGAAATCTCTTCTGCTTTTCTCAGGATCTCCTCATAATTCCTGCTGGGCTTAATTCCTATAGCTTTTGCAATTCCCAGCTCTACTCTAGAAACGTTGTATTCGTAATCCATTGGCATGTATCCGTTTGTCTTGCCAAAGACCTTAATACCCATGGCTTTCAAGTGGAGCTCGACAAAAGGATCAACTTCTTCTACCACAATTACTGAATCCAAGTTCGAAACGAATTTCTCAATTAGCTTTTCGGGGACTGGATGAGTTGAAGATAACTTCAGGATTGGGAGCTTCAATTTCAGCAGTTTCATTGCATCCTTTGCATAAGCATAACTCAGGCCGCAAGCAATAAGACCGATTTTTCCTTTTTCGTCTTCGATCCAGTTCATTTCCCAGTTATTGAAAAAATTCTGGATCTCCGAAATTTTTCTATTCAATATGGGTTTTAGCTTTCTTGCAATTGCGGGTAAAACCACATCGGTGTCAGCATGTCGAACCCATTTTCCCTTCTCGAGTTTTTTTTCGGGAATTTTTCCGAGTCTAACTATTCCGCTCTGATGGCTGAGCCTAGTATAGCTTCTGAAAATCATAGGCAGACCGAATTTCTCAGACAGTTCAAAACATTGTTTTGTTATTTCTTTGGCTTCTTGAACACTTGAAGCTTCAACAACAGGAAGTTTTGCAATTTTTCCATACCATCTGTTATCTTGTTCATTTTGACTGCTGTGCATACTTGGGTCATCTGCTGAGACCAGCAAAAATCCACCCCTTGCTCCAACGTAAGCGAAGCTTAGCAAAGCGTCAGCGGCAACGTTTACTCCAACATGTTTCATGCATGCCATTCCCCTTTTTCCAGCAAGTGATGCACCAATTGCGACTTCAAGTGCTACTTTTTCGTTTGTAGAGTATTCCACGTAGAATTCCATTCTGTCTTTCAGTACTCTGCAAGCTTCGCTAAGCGTATCTAGAATCTCGGAAGAAGGTGTGCCAGGATAGGCGGAACAGACATCTACTCCTGCCTCTATTGCTCCTCTAGCTATAGCTTCGTTTCCGAGAAGTAAAACTCTTTCACCCTCGCTGTCCCTGATAACGTCTTTAAGCATGGAAGAGCGTTGAGGGTGTGAGATAAAATTTTTTGCTAAGCTTGGTTTTTGATATTATTTGATGTAGGGGTGATCTCTCGCGGCTATAAGTCAAATAAGTATGAATACCAATTTTTCGGTTTTGAAGAAGAGTGGGCTCGCCCGGATTCGAACCGGGGAACTTCGCCGTGTCAAGGCGACGTCATAACCGCTAGACCACGAGCCCTAAAAAGTTTTAAGTATTTTGACTTATGAATTTTGCGGTTTGATCTCTTTAAGTTTTCTGGCTATTGCTTCTCTCAGTTTTTCTGCAATAATCTTGCCATCTACCTTACCCCTAAACTCCCCCATAACTATGCCCATTAATGGTTTAAAGGCACTCTCACCTTTTTCTGCTATCAGACCTATCTTTTCGTCAACGAGTTTTTGAATGAAGTTATCAACATCGCTTTTTGAGCCTATCTTTTTCTTTAATTCATCCTTGCTGATACTGGGGTTCTCTATCAGCGCTCTCAGAGCAGTCTCAGCCCCTTCTTTCGCGATATCCCCATCTTTAATCATTTCCAAGACCATCCTGAAGTGGTTTTCATTTAAAACCTCTAAGTTACAGTTTTCCCTTCTCAGCTCGGTCGGGATCACATGAAGAACCCTAGCAACAATTGTAGGTGGAATAGAGTTGGAAAATTCTTCGAAAAGCCCGTAATACTTTGAGTCTGCGATCTCGAAGGCAAGATCATGTGGTAAAAGCTTGGAATATCTCTTAGCTCTTTCCTCAACCAGTTCAGGTATTTCAACATCTAAGTAGTCCCAAGAAAGCACGGGCGGGACATCGGTTTCAGGATACATTCTTGCCGAACCTGGAAGCGGACGGAGATAGGAGGTTGTTGCGTCCTCGTTAGCCTTTCTTGTCTCCTCAGGAACTCCAATAAGGCAGAACTTAGCCCTTTCCAGAATCCTGCGCAAAGCACTTTCGACTCTTTGTTGATCTCCTGCTGCTATTACGACTGCGTCACCTTCTAATGCTCCGACTGCATTTCTGAGTGTTTTTACTTCTTCTTCAGTTATGCCATAGCCTGGAAGCTCGTCGGTGTGAAATATCCCTCCCAATCCAAATGCCCTGGCTATATCTGCGAATTCACTCCCAAGCCTTCTTCCAGGTTGAATTTCCATACCGATTAGTCCTGAGAAATTTCTTAGAAGAATCGCTTTCACGTTTTTTCCCCTTAATATCTTCGATTTAGTATTTCTGAAAACCTCACTCACGTCAAAAATTTGATCCAAAACATTCGCGTTTCTATTTCTTAGCTGATCTCTTATCTTGAGCAGATTTATTTGTCTCAAAACCTCATACTCGACGACTTTATCTATCAATTCCAATTCTTGAACGCCTTTTATCTCAACCCTCGCCCCACCCTTGATGCTAATATTTACATCCTGTCTTATCGTCCCGATACCTCTTTTTACTTTGCCGGTCGATCTAAGGATCATTCCTATCTTCTTTGCAGTTTCTTTTGCAATTTCAGGTGTCTTTATGTCTGCTTTGGTTCCTATTTCAATCAGGGGTATACCCAATCTGTCCAAAGAGTAAACTGCATATCCCTCGCCATCCTCAACCTTCCTGCAAGCCTCCTCTTCAAGACACAGTGTCCCAATTCCAATTTTTTCACCCCTTACTTCTATTTCTCCATCTACTGCGACCAGAGCGGTTCTTTGAAAACCGGTTGTGTTACTTCCATCGATTACGATCTTTCTCATCACGTGAATTTCGTCAAGGATTGTCATTTTCAGCATTTTTGCAACCTGAACAGCTATTTTTAGGGCTTCTTTGTTTATCTCGGTCGGTGGTTCTTCGTCTGCTTCGACTAGGCAGGTAGAGTCGTAGTATTTATACAGGAATTTCTTTCTTCTTTCAATCTCTTCTTTGGCGGCTCTATCTTCCCCCATTTCGCTTCTCTTTAACCTCAAATAGCGTTTTATCTCTAGTTTCGGATCTTCTGAGGACTCTGTTGGGCATCTGCAGAAAAGCTTCTCTCTTGTATCAAGCTGCTGGTGAATCTCGATACCAACTTTCAAACCGTGCCAGTTTTCTTCAGACATACCCTTCTGATCCCTCCCTTAAAGTCTACTACAATAGCTTCTGGAGCTATTATCGGTTTATAACCAGCAAGAGCCTTGATAATTTCCATCGACTGAAGTCCACAGGTAATCGTGTAGCTGATCGGATTCCTTTCAATCTTTGGGTAATCCAATTCCCAGAATTTTATGCCATCGGGTAGGAAGATAGTGACAATGTCGGGAACAAATGGTACTCCGATTTCTTCTGCCACTCTTGCGATTTCAGGGATACACTTATGTGCTATGATCATGTCAACTCCTTTCAAAATCCTCTTGAGCTCTAAGTGGTCTTCTGGGTATAGATAGGATATCACACAGCTCTCGTCCGATTTGGGATGCACTATATCGTATTGATTCGCTTCCAAAGGGTTTATAGTGCAATCTACAAGTGTTTCGAGAGGAGTTAGAAAGTCAGAGACATAACGAATGCAACCAATTCCACAACGCCATAGAATTTCGAGCATCAGTCTGCTTCCTACGACTGCTACACTATATTTACCCAGATATTCGATCCTCTGTTTGTCCATTAGTTCTTGCCAAAAGACGTGCTTCATATATCTTCGAATCGGTCTCTGAGACTTTCTAGTACTTTTGGAAGTGTAGTATATTCCATCTCTTCTGCAGAGAGCCTGTGGGGCTCAAAAGGTCCGTGTCTGCGCATGTATTCCGCAATTTCGTTAGCTTTCTGTCGGGCATAATCGAAAGCAGGATCGTCGAACATATCAACAGGTCCAATTAGTTTCCCATCAGAGAGTTGGAATCCAGCGCATATGCATCTGGGAGGACCATC
This sequence comes from uncultured archaeon, assembly GCA_964433405.1. GTDB lineage: Archaea > Halobacteriota > Archaeoglobi > Archaeoglobales > Archaeoglobaceae > WYZ-LMO2. Next base: position 5,587 of record CAYSRI010000051.1, read on the forward strand.
AAACCGGGTGCATTTTGAATATCTGAATGGAACGGGCATTATTGGGCCGTTGTGACTTCCACGCATCCATCCACTTACTAGGTGAGGGAACGAGAATGCCTCTAGGATCTCTCCGACTGCTGGCAAACCACTCTGGGCCCTTATAATTGCAACAGGGTCGTCTTTTCCTACGTACTCTCCAGCTACCTGATAAAGCTTTTCAGTACTCACAACCGCCACTGGCTCGTCAGCAGGTAATTTTCCAGCCTTTGGATAAACCCTTTTTATAACAAATCTACTCTTGCTACCAATCAACGCTAAAATACTGTACAGCTCTTCAGGACTGCGCATTAATACTCTTTTGTGCTTTAAAATATCCCAGATTTCAAATACGAAGCCAGAATGCATGGAAGGGTCTATCACGAGACCGGCAGTGTTGAATGGATCAGCAAAGATCCTGAATATTGGAAGGTTAAATGCACCCGGTTCCGTTTTGTCCATCATGAAAACGAGAAAAGGCTCTGATTTTCTTTTTGTGAATTCCATTTCCGCTATTCCAGGACCGAGACCCCTAATATTACCTGAAAAAGCATCTTTGAGCAGATCTTGGCCTGCGCCGTAGAGCTGCAACTCCTTTGCTCTTTCAGCGCATTTGCTGAAAACGTTCCAAGCAAGTTCATGGATTTTCGGATTGTCAACTCCTTTTTTGTGGGTCATTAGCAGTTCTAGATCGTCCCCAGCATTAAAAACGCGGAAATCAATTATCTCTCCAATCTCCATAGCTTTCCTTAGGCAATCTTCAGCCAATTTTTTTATTTCATCGGGAACAATGGTATGTCCTGCGACACTTCCAACATCGGCCTTTATCAGCGATATTGTAACCCTCATGGAACTTAATTCAGCGTAAATAATTTAAACTTTAAGGTTTTGGAATGGTTAGTGTGATAATTATGCTGGAAAGGGTACCAACAGGTATACCCGGTTTTGACGAACTCTGTGAGGGCGGGTTGCTGAGGGATAGAAGTTATCTAGTCTCAGGAACTTCAGGTTCTGGAAAAACTGTCTTTGCAATGCAATATTTGATTAACGGAATACAGCAGTTTAAAGAACCAGGTATTTTTGTAGCTACAGAAGAAAGACCTCAGCACCTTCGAGAGCACTTTCTTAGCTTTGGGTGGGATCTTGAAAAGTTCGAAGATGAAAACATGCTAGCGATTGTTGATGCTACTTCGACAAAGATCGGTCTGCCATCTGAAGAAAGATACATTGATCTTCGACCTTTCGACACGAGGTCGCTTCTGGATCAGATAATAACGATCCAGGATGAGATTGGAGCGAGAAGAGCTGTAGTGGATTCTACAACCTCAATTGGATTCACGATTTCTGACCCTGCGAAATTCAGGGTGGAGCTGTTAAAAATTTCAACTACCATGGAAATTTTAGGTTTAACTTCTCTGCTAACTTGCGAAGTTGTAGAAAATGGGCCAGATAAGATAAGCAGATTTGGTGTTGAAAACTTTATAGTAGAAGGAACAATCGTTCTTTATTATACCAGAGTTGAAAACACAAGAATGCGAAGCCTTGAAATTTTCAAAATGCGTGGAACCAACCACAGCAAAAAAATCCATCCATTTGAAATTACGAACAAAGGGATAGTCGTTTATTCGAAGGAAGAACTTCTTTAAAATCTTTTTAGTATGTATTTTTTAAGATTTAATGGGTCTGAAAAGTGGAAAAGTCTTGAATTTCCGCAAAGCTTGGCCATCATTGTACATAATTCAACAAATCTACTTTCGTTGCCTAAAATTACTATCTGGAGCTTTGCTTGAAGTTTTTTAAGCATTTTTGCTTCTTTCAGTGCGCAAACCCAAGGAGTTATCTTTGGATCGTAGCTTGAAGTTGGCTCTCCATCGCTGATGAGAAATACTATTCCTGTTCCGCTTTTCTCAGATAAAATTTCACGGGCTTTCTTTAAGGCAAGACCAATATCAGTCCTTCCTTTCGGTTCGAGGTTCAGTATTTCCTCCTTTCGAACTTTGGAAACCTTGTGATTGAAGGCCAGAACTACAAGTTCGTCATTGGTCGATCTTTTCTCTATGGCCTTTCTGAGTGCAATTCCTGCTTCTATTGCTCCAACAATCTTTTTACCCCTCATTGAATCGCTAACGTCTATCAGCATTACATATACGCACTTTTCAGCATGTTTTGGCTGTCTCGCAAAGATTTCTTCCAACTCTAATTTACCCTTGATGGCGGACCTTAAAAGAGATTCGCAGAGATCTATGTTGTCAAAGGAATGAATCCCCGGATCGAATTCGACCAAATTTTCGCCACTGAAAATCGAAATTCCTTCTTTATCCGTTAAGTTTTCTCCCCTATTTCTCTTTCCGAGTTCTTCAAGGGCAATGGAGAGTATTTTGTCGCCTATTATCTTTTCTGCTATTGCCTTGTATTTCACGACCCTTCTGTGAAATTTCCCCTCAACGTAGTCGATATACCCAAGTTTTTTTAGATCTTCAACTACTTCATCAAAGAAATTCTCTACAAGCTGATTTGCGCTTAGATCTTCTCTCTTCACTTTTCCCTTTTCGAGCATATCCTTAAGTTCTTCCCAAGCCATTCTCTTTGCAGTTTGGAACTTCTCGAGCTGTTCTGTCCAATAGCCGTCGAAAAATCCGAGATCTCTCACAACTTCCCTAAAGAATGGATTAGTATCAAATCTCTTTAATTCGTCTTTCAAATATTTCTTTATAAGTTCTGTGGGGTCGAAATTGCCTTTTTCTCGGTAGTATGGGTTGAATAAAGAGTAAAGGAGATCATTGAGCAGCTCACTTAAGGGTAGTTCTTTTCTGCAAGCTTTGCATTCAGGTTTCTCGATCATATGCCTTGTAAACGTAAATTCCGTTTCCACTTCGTTCAATTAACCCTGAACATCTTGCTATTGCCTCAAGGGTTATCTCAACTGCAGATCGGAGCTCTTCTTTTCTTCTGCAGAGTGTAGAAGCGAATGCACTCAGAATACCATTCGTTTTGTAAACATTCACGATCTTTTGGCTTGCGATTTCTTCGATTACGTTTCCGAATATGTTTCTTGGAATCATTGAGTAGATCGAACTACAAACGCTATCAATTGAGTCGTTAAGGACTCCTTCTATGATCTCGTCTTTCGATACCTCTGTTTCGTAGTCGACCTCAAACCTGCTCTTCAGGGCGAGTTTCACAACCTCGAATTTATCTCCATAATCAGCAAGCATAACTGCTTCGTGTCCTTTTCTTGTTGCAGAAGCTCTGACATGATCGAAGAGCTTTATTGTAGCCCTACAGCTGGGCTCCACCTCAATTCTGTTGGCATATCTACAGTTCTTGTTCCTCATACATCTCACAGTGTTTGCGAGAATTCTTAGGTGCCAGTCGGGGATTATTGAGCCGCTTTTTAAACTCATATTTCTGAGTCCGATCTCAATCTCCTCCTCTACTGTTTCTGGTGGTCCTATATCAATTTGTTCCATTCTGTCGAGCAAAGGCTCTTTTATATCTGAAACACCTTTGTAGTTGGCCGGATTAGTTGAGGCTATTACGAGTGTGTCGATTTTCATTGGCAGTATGTCTCCTTCAGGCGTTGTTATTTGTCTCTCTTCGAAAAGCTCGTGAAGCAGTGTTTGAAGGGCTGATGGGATTGACCCAAGCTCATCAAAGTACGCAATACCTCTGTGAGCCTTCAAAACTCTGCCAGGTGTGAAGACTTCTGGATGATCAAGGTCATATCCTTCTTTGATCTTCTGGATACTTATACCTCCGATCAGCTGTCTGGTGGTCATCATCGGGTCTCCAGGGACGCGAATCCACTTTCTTGGGATGAAGGTTAGTTCGACTTCTTCTTCTTCAAGTATTTTTTTCTTGCAGGAGAAACAGACTGGTCTTGTCGGATCATCATGGATTTTGCAGCCTTTTATTGCCAGAATTTTCTCGGGAAGAAGCTTTGAGATACTTTTGGAAAAAGTCGTCTTTCCGTAGCCTTTTTTACCTTTAAATAGAATGTTTGAGCCGCTCATAAGTGCTGTTTTTACCATTTCTTTTTCAACCGTCTTGCCCACAATTTCGGCAAAAGGATCAGCTCCTTTAGCCTCATAACGCAGCAAATTGTCCCGAATATATTCTGGAATGCTTTTTGAATGATAGGATCAGAGATCATTATCCCAAATG